>CAZCHW010000009.1:0-16384 GCA_964498375.1 uncultured Syntrophomonadaceae bacterium
AATGTCGAAACCTAAACTTATGATGCTTGATGAACCCTCAATGGGCCTGGCGCCTATTCTGGTTCGCCAGATTTTCTCCATAATCGAGGAGTTTCATCGCGAAGGCACAACGATCCTTTTAATTGAGCAGAATGCGCATTTGGCTTTGTCAATTGCTGATAAAGGTTATGTGCTTGAAACCGGCAAGATTGTCTATGAGGGAACTGCCGCTGAACTTGCTCAAACAGAAGAGATCCGCAAGGCCTATCTTGGCGGTTAAGCGGCTATAGAAGAATTCTTGAAGCTTACTAAGATATAAAGATTAACAAACTCAATGTGCTACAGGCGCCTCTACAGGCGCTTTTTTGTTGGTAGCTAAAGATCGGACAGTTACCGCTCCAATTACAATGATCCCACCGGCAATTGCCCACCGGCCTGGTGCTTCGCCAATAACCAGCCAGACCCAGATCGGATTCAGTAAAGGGTCAAACGTTTGGATTAAAATCGATTCAAGGGCGGCTACATATTTTATTGCTGCGGAAAAGATCAGAAAAGAAAGGCCGATTTGCAAAACCCCCATGTAGAGAAGAATCAGCCATTCAACGGCAGCAGGAGCCTGTTGAAAGTAGAAAGGGACACAAATCAGGGCGGTTAAGATATTGCCGAGAACAACAGTTTCAAGTGGAGAAGCATCCTTCTGAATACGCATACAGATAACAAAGTAAGACAGTGTAATACCACTGGCTACGGCCATGATATTGCCCCACATGCCCGCTGCTGAGAGACGGTCGATAAAGAACAGAAACATTCCTCCGATAACTACTGATATTATTGTCCAGTCAAAGCGAGTCACCTTTTCTTTAAGCAACCAGGCTCCGAGCAGGGCAGTTGAAACCGGTGCTGTGTATTGTAATAGAATGGCATTGGCAGCAGTGGTCATTTTTGTAGCTGTAACGAATAGGATCATGGTCAAAGCGTATGCTACAGCTCCGGCCAGTTGGGCCCGGCATAAGTTAAAACACAGCTTTCTGCGCATTAATAGAATGACAAATAAGGCAGCAATAGCGCTGCGCAGCCCGGCGATCGCCAGGGGATTAAGTTCGATCAGTTTAATGAACAGTCCACTGCTGCTCCAGAGTATTGCTGCAAGGGCGATGTAGAAGAGGGCTTTGCCGTGGGTTAGTGGTTGATTGCTGCTACTTGTTTTCACTTTGCCTGCTCCTTGCCAGTAAATGGTTATATATTTATTAAATCAAACTATATGAAAATATACCACGAGTTATGTCCGGCGGCAAACCCCGTAACCTGAAATATTTGATCAATCTGTTATAATAATTTCCAGGGGAAAAAGATATGGGGGAGATGTTCCAGTGGCGCGCAATGCAACAAAAATAGGGATCATTATGCTTGTAGCCTGGATAATTCCTGTAGCCGGCCTGGTTCTTGCCCTCCTGGGGCTGACCATGGCGCTCCTTGCCCCGGGGCAGGAGCGGTCTGATTTAAGAAAAGCGGGGATTTTTTTGAACAGCCTGGGGTTAACTCTTTCCTTGCTTAACCTCGGCGTCAGCTTATATCTTGTTCTAAGCGGCGAGTTCAATCCTTTTATTATGCTGGAGCAGCTAAGCCAGCTATAAGGTGATAACCCGCCTGGCTGTTAGCAGTAAATCAGTAATGTCGTACATATTGCTGACTATCCCGACCTGCTTGTGCTCCTTAAGCTTAAAATAATCGAGACAGGTGCCGCAAACCAGTATTTCCACGCCGCGTCCGGCCAGATCAGCAAGGTCACTGTAAGTTGAAGCTTCTTCTACACTTAGTTTCACCCCTGCATTCATCAACACGATTGATTTCGGCAGTTCATCCCGCTGGGTCAGGGTATAGATAAAATTCTTCATCAATAACACACCCAGCTCAGCATTGCCAAGCCCTAGCTGGTCTGTAGTGATTAACAAAACCGGCGATTCGGCTGGTTGCTGATCGAATTTTTTTGGCAGATCACTTTCCCTGGTGGTTGGTTCCTGTGCTTTTGTAATTGATATTTCAAAGAACTGATCGTTTTCAATCCACTGAGCTTCGTATCCCTGGTTTTTGGCAAAGCGAACTACATTTTCCCGGGCGGTAGTGTTATCAACTAAAATTGTAACTTTTTCAACCGGTGTTTCTGCAAGCGCTTTCCTGGTTCGCAAGACAGGTTCCGGACAATTTAACCCGCGGCAGTCAATTTTAACCATATACTATTCCCTCCCGGTATATTTTATATAAAAACTATTTATACTTCAACCAGCCTAACTATTTCTTTCAGGGCTGTAACAAGATGATCTATGTCATTTTTTGTTGTAAAAAAACCAGGGCTCAGGCGGATAGTGCCAGTGGGGAATGTGCCAATTGCCTTGTGTGCCTCCGGGGAACAGTGTAGTCCGGTACGGCAGAGAATCCCGTAATTACTTTCCAGAATATAGCCAATATCACCACAGTCGGCGTTCTCTATAGTCATTGATACAATTGAAGAGCACTCTTCCCCTGCAGAAGGGCCGTACATGGTAATCCCGGGCAGGCTTTCCAACTGTTGGTAAAGATAAGTGCGATTAGCTCTTTCATGGTTTGCTATCGTGCTGACACCGGTTTGCAGAATATAGTTAATCCCTTCCAGCAAGCCAGCCAGTCCGGTACTATTTAATGTTCCTGCTTCCAGTCTTTCAGGCATATTTAAGGGGTGTCGGTCTGATTCAGATTGACTGCCGGTGCCACCTTCGCGCAGGGGTTGAAGATCAAGGCCATCTCTGACATATAATCCCCCTGTGCCAGTAGGGCCTAATAAACCTTTGTGCCCCGTAAAAGCCAGCATGTCAATTTCCATCGCTTCTACATCAATAACCTGACTCCCCGCGGTTTGGGCAGCATCGACCAAAACCGGCACTCCCCGGTCATGAGCTATTGAGATCAGCTTTTCAATAGGAACAATAGTCCCTGTCACATTAGAACCATGAGTTATAACCAGAAGACGGGTATTCTGGTTGAAGGCAGACTCAAGGAAATTCAAATCAGGGTAACCCTTACCTGAACAGGGAACCATCGTTTTTGTGATGATTCCATCATCGCGCAGGCGTCCCAGAGGCCGCAGAACAGAGTTGTGGTCTAAGGCGGTATGAATGACGTGGTCTCCCTGATGAAGGAAACCTTTGATGGCGATATTAAGAGCATCAGTTGCATTTAGTGCAAAAACAACCCGGGCAGGATTATCAATGTTAAATAAGCGGCAAACTGCTTCGCGGGTTTTGTAAATAAGCCGATCTGCTTCCAGGGTTCTGGTATGACCCGACCGGCTGGGGTTTCCGACAGCGTTACGCATCTGTTTTTCGGCAGAAAGGTACACCTGCTCTGGTTTTGGCCAGCTGGTAGCAGCATTGTCAAAATAAAGATTAAGCTTGGCGTTTTTATTAGAACTAGTCATTAAAAAATAGCTCCTCTACTGAGGATGTTTTAAAACCAACTTCTTCCAGGCGATAAAATCCTTCAAGTTCGACATTTTTGCCTGTTAAAAGTTTTCGGAGGTGGTTAAGCGCATCGCAGGAACTGCGAAGGGCAGTGCCGCAGCTGGAACTGATGCTGCGGGGAACCGGGACCATTTTAAATTCGAATCCTTCTTTATTAAGAAGTTCTTCGGCGCGAATTGCATAAAAAATCGTCGGGAATGTAATGTAGCAGTTAAATGCCATCTGTAATCCTTCCGTTCTTTATTTCATAGATTTATATTCTTTTCAACACAGCTATTATAGTTTAGCAAACTGCTTTGTTAAATACAAATATATAATAAGGTGATTCATGCTTATTAAGCTTTTTTATATTTGCGCCTGAAACAATGGACGCTAGTACTTTTTGCCCTTATAATTAGGTTACAACATGTGAAAGGTAGAAAAAAATGGACTTCGAGCAAATCAGAGCTTTTTTAAATGTAGCAAAACTTCGCAGCTTTTCAGAAACGGCAGAGAAAATGTTTATTAGTCAGCCTTCAGTCAGTATCCGTATTAAGGCGTTGGAGGAAGAACTGGGGGTTATATTATTCGACCGCTCAAAAGCGCGAGAACCTTCTCTGACAGAAGCGGGTAGAATATTTTTTGACTATGCCCAGGAGTTGTTAAACCTGCAGGATGAATGCCGGGAGAAAATGTCCGGAGAACGCACCGAAGATAAAGGACTCGTTTACGTTGGGGCCAGCACTGTGCCTGGAACCTACCTGCTTCCCCGTCTGGTTGCCAATTTCAAAAAAATTAAGCCACTGATCAGCTTTAACATTGATGTCCTTGATACAAGCGCAGTTGTTGAAGGGGTTCTAAATTACAGCTTCGATTTAGGTTTTGTAGGGCTGGCTAAACCGGATGAGAGACTTCAATATGTTCCGATTGCCCGTGACGAGCTTGTTCTCTGCAGTAAAAAAGGGTTACTGCCAAAAGAATATCTCAAGAAGGGTATTCCTGTAAACAAAATTCTTGATTACCACCTGATCGTGCGGGAAAAGGGTTCTGCAACCAGGCAGTTGCTTGAAAAAGGGATCAGCGAGAAAGGCCTGTCGTTGGCATCTGGTGCCGGAGTTACTTACTTTAATAGTATGGAAGGAATTAAACAGGCCGTTCACGAAGGACTGGGCGTAACAGTTTTATCCAGCCTTTCGGTTCAGGACTTGCTGCGTTCAGATATTCTGGAAACCTGTAAAATAGCGGATCTTGATCTGCAACGCCGTTTATACTTAATCAGTCACCACAATCGGGTTCTAGGACGGGCAGCTAAAAGTTTTATGGAATATATTACTAATAATGCAGACTAACTTGTTAAATTCCCTTTTTTTTTGACCGTTGACAATTTATAATAGATAGAGCAGGTCGCAGCCACCCTGCTTAATAAAAAACAAGGGGCTTGATTTCTATTGGTAAAAAACAATAATTTTAACTACCGGACCCGGGCGGCAATGATTGCAGCAGTTTATGCAACCTTAACGATCTTGCTGGCCCCAATTAGCTATGGTATGGTTCAGGTCAGGGTAGCCGAAATGCTGATGGTGCTGCCTTATTTCATGCCAGCTGCTGTTCCCGGTCTTTTCGCCGGATGCCTGATTGCCAACATATTTGGTTGTTTTCGGCAGTCTGGCCACACTGTTGTCGGCCTACCTGGTGACGAAAATAAAAAACAAGTATCTGGTGCCCCTGCCGCCCGTTTTGGTCAATGCTGTTATCGTCGGTCTGATTTTGCACCTGGTACTTGAGCTGCCATTCTATTTGACTTTAATCTGGGTTGCCCTGGGACAGCTAATCGCCTGTTACGGACTGGGATTGCCGCTACTTTTACTGCTGGAAAAAAGGCGGGATATTTTTTAATCGATCTATTTCTAATCTGACTGAGGAGGGATGCTAATGGCCGGACACTCAAAGTGGGCTAATACAAAGCATCGCAAGGCGCGGGTTGATGCGCAGAAAGGTAAAATATTTACAAAACTTGCCCGGGAAATTGCAGTTGCCGCCCGAGAAGGCGGCGAGGATATAAATGCGAATTTCAGACTGCGGCTGGCTACGCAAAAAGCACGGGAAAATAACATGCCGAATGACAATATCCAGCGAGCCATACAAAAGGGTTTGGGCGGACAGGAAGGCAGTAATTACGAGCAAACAAACTATGAAGGCTATGCCGCCGGTGGGGTTGCTGTTCTACTGGAAGCTATGACCGATAACAAGAATAGAACTGTGGCGGAGATCCGACATATTTTTTCCAGGCACGGTGGAAGCCTGGGCGAGTCTGGTTGTGTTTCCTGGATGTTTACTCGAAAGGGCATTCTTACAGTGAGCCGGGAAGGGCTTCAGATGGACGAAGACGATTTGTTGCTGGTTGCCCTTGAAGCGGGAGCTGAAGATGTCAAAACTGATGATGACTCTGTTTACAGTATTATTTCAGAAATTGATGTTTTCGAAAAGGTGCGCCAGCAGCTTCAGGATCAGGGTGTGCCGATAGACTCGTTTGAAGTGACCATGCTGCCGAGCAATTCAATTGAAATAACCGAGCCTGATACGGCTTCGAAAATTATAAAATTAATGGAAACCCTTGATGATCATGATGATGTTCAGAATGTCTATGCAAATTTTGACATACCTGATGAATTGATTGACTGATAGAAGTTCGAGGGGACAAGAAAAGGCCAGGTGAATTGATGCGTATTATAGGGATTGATCCCGGGGTGGCGATAACCGGCTACAGCATTATCGAAGAGCAGGGCAATAACTTCACCCTTGTGATTTCCGGGGTTATCAGGACAAAAAGCACTGTACCGCCCGAGCACCGCCTGGCAGAAATTTACAACCAGGTTGCCGAACTAATCTCTGAATATACTCCCCAGGCACTGGCTGTCGAAAAAATATTTTTTAGTAAAAATGTTCGAACTGCTTTCCAGGTCGGTGAAGCGCGGGGTGTAATTATTTTGGCTGCAGCGAAATCAAATCTTGATTTATTTGAATATACGCCCCTGCAGGTAAAGCAGGCTGTGGCCGGTTATGGTAAAGCAGAGAAGAGCCAGGTTCAGCGAATGGTGCAAATGTTACTCCATCTGCCCAAAATTCCTGCTGTTGACGATGAAGCAGATGCCATGGCTGTCGCACTCTGTCACTTGCAGAGCCGTCGGTTTCAAAATGCTGTCAGGGGGGGACACAGTTAATGATCGATTATGTCCGGGGAACCCTGATTAATGCTGCGTTCGGTAAGGTTGTTGTTGAAATTGGCGGTTTGGGCCTGGCGGTTGATATGCCCCCGGCGGAAACCAAATTACCGGGCATGGTGGGTCAGGAAATAGCCCTCTACACCCGTCTGTTGGTCAAAGACGATGAAATGATTATCTACGGTTTCCAAACTGCTGAAGAGCGAAAACTATTCAATCTAATTCTCGGAGTAAGCGGTTTCGGACCAAGGCTGGCCTTATCGCTGCTGGGAATTCTTACTGTTTCACAGCTTTATATAGCTGTCCTTGAAGAAAATTACAGCCAGTTAAGCCGGGCTCACGGAGTTGGCAGAAAAGCAGCCCAGCGGCTGGTGCTGGAATTAAAAGAAAAGTTACCAAAAGCTTTGTCAGCGGCGGAACTTTCCGGCGATCTTGTAACTGGCGGCAGTGTATCCCTGTTGGATGAGGTGGTCGAAGCTTTGGTTGCCCTGGGTTACACCCCGGCGGAAGCTGCTGCAGCAGCTAATCGTGCTTATGAACATGACAAAGCTGCATCAAGGGAAGATCTGTTAAAGAGGGCCCTGAAAGGTATGGGGCAGGGTTAAAACAGAAACCCGGTCCCTGAAAGGAGACCCAAATGGAAGAAAGGATTGTATCGGCTCAGCGCCATTCCGAGGATGACCCACAAATTGAAGTGGGTTTGCGTCCACGTTCTTTGCAAGAATATGTGGGGCAGGAGAAAATCAAGGAAAAGATGACCATATATATCAAGGCAGCCCTGGAAAGGGGAGAGGCGCTGGATCATGTCCTGCTCTATGGTCCGCCCGGACTGGGTAAAACAACCCTGGCCCATATTATTGCCTGGGAACTGGGAGTGAATATCCGGGTTACCGCCGGTCCGGCAATTGAGAGACCTGGTGATCTGGCAGCAATTTTGACCAATCTCGGGCATGGTGATGTTCTTTTTGTTGATGAAATCCACCGGCTGAGCAGATCGGTTGAAGAGATACTTTATCCGGCTATGGAAGATAATGCCCTTGATATAATCATCGGCAAAGGTCCTGGCGCTCGCTCGTTGCGTCTTGATCTTCCACCATTTACCCTGATCGGCGCAACTGTGCGAGCCGGTATGTTAACTTCACCCCTGCGCGATCGGTTCGGTGTTGTTGACCGGCTGGAATTTTATTCTCCCGCAGAACTGGAGCAGATTATCACCCGTTCGGCCAATATTCTTAATGTGAAGATTGAACAAAGGGGAGCTTCAATTATTGCCTGTGCATCGCGAGGCACGCCCCGAATAGCCAACCGACTGCTGAAGCGGGTCCGCGATTACGCCCAGGTCAGGGCGGATAACATTATTACCGAAAAAGTAGCTGATGAAGCCCTGGAAATGCTGCAGTTGGATCGCCGGGGCCTTGATGAAATTGATCGCCGGTTACTGCTGGCTTTGATTGAAAAGTTTGAAGGTGGACCGGTCGGACTCGATACCCTGGCTGCATGTATCAGCGAAGAACCGGAAACCCTGGAAGATGTTTATGAGCCGTATTTGATGCAGCTGGGCCTGCTTAAAAGAACAGCCCGCGGCAGAATGGTGACAGGTGAAGTTTATACCTACCTGAATATCAAACCTGTAAATGAAAACCAGCAAAAACTGTGGTGACAGAACTGCTGAGGCATTGCCTGATTTATCAATGAGGAGCAACCAGGATTATGTTAAATCTTGAATCAATCGGTAAGCTAATGTTAGTCGGCGGAGCTTTACTGGCCGGGGCCGGCCTGCTTCTGCTTGCCCTGGGGCGTCTTGGTTTCGGCCGTCTGCCCGGTGATATCCTGATTGAGAAAGAAAATGTTACTTTCTATTTTCCCCTGGCGACCATGCTGATTATCAGCCTGGTTCTGACGATCATTGTTAATCTTTTCAGACGATAAACTGCCGGCAATACCGAATACTAATTAGCAAAAATTTTTTGGAGGGCCATGACATACTACAATCTGAATGACTATGACTACGATTTACCAACCGGGCTGATTGCCCAGGAACCTCTGGCCCGCAGAGATAGTTCCAGAATGATGGTTTTAAACCGCGGGGAGCATTCCATCATAAACAGTACATTTAACCAGCTTACATCTTACCTTGCACCGGGGGATATCCTTGTTCTTAACAATACCCGGGTGATTCCTGCACGTTTGCTGGGCAAAGTTGCAGGAAAAAATAAAGAGGCCGAACTTTTACTGCTGCACCGCGCTGATCAGGATCGCTGGGTCTGTATGGTCAGACCGGGTCGCCACCTTAAACCGGGCAGCGCGGTGGAATTGCCCGGTGGTTTAGAAGCCCGTATCGTCGGCCTGGCAGAAGAAGGTCTGCGCCTGGTCGAATTCGAATCGTCCGAACCGTTCGATCATATACTGGCTAAATACGGGAAGGTACCGCTTCCGCCCTATATAAAAAAGGAAGTCGACCATACCGACCAGTACCAAACTATTTACGCCCTGGAAGATGGCTCAGCCGCGGCTCCGACAGCCGGTTTTCATTTTACCGACCACACTTTTGAGCAGTTAAAAAACGCAGGAATTGATTGGGCCTATATTACCCTGCATATCGGGCCGGGCACGTTTCAACCGGTTAAGGCGGAGGATATCAGAAACCACGTGATGCACAGGGAATATTACAGAATTGAACAGGCTGTGGCAAACCGCCTGAACCAGACCAGGAAGAATGGGGGCAGGATTATTGCCGTTGGAACAACTGCCTGCCGGGTTCTGGAATCTGTAGTCAATCAGGAAGGGCAGTTTAAGGCAGCAAACAGCTCAACCAGCTTGTACATCTATCCCGGTTTTTCCTTCCGGGCTGTTGATGCTATGCTGACAAATTTTCACCTGCCCCGTTCTTCCCTGTTAATGCTGGTCAGCGCGATGGCCGGTTATGACTTAATTATGGAAGCCTACAATCAGGCGGTCAGGGAAAAGTACAGATTTTTTAGTTTTGGCGATTGCATGCTCATTCTCTAAACGGCCGGTATACAGCCCGCATAAAGCAAGCCAGGGTAAAGTTTAATTGACAGTGGGGACGGCTTAAGATAAGCTATAGAATGGATGAAAAGTAAACCTCTGCATTATATTTTAAACAAACGCTGCCCGGGCACGGCAGCCCGTTTGGGAACCTTAAAAACAGGTCACGGAGCTATCGATACACCGGCTTTTATGCCGGTCGGTACCCAGGGTACGGTAAAGACGATAACTACATCTGAACTGTCACAGATGGGGACAAATTTAATACTGAGCAACTGCTACCATCTGTTTTTAAGACCCGGACCGGAAGTTATTGCCCGCCATGGTGGTCTACACAGGTTTATGAACTGGGACGGCGCAATTCTGACCGATAGCGGTGGATTTCAGGTTTTTAGTCTTGGCGGCCTGCGCAAAGTTGATGATCGGGGGGTTACATTTACCTCACACATTGACGGGGCCACCCACTTTTTAAGTCCCGAGCGAGTCACCAGGCTGCAGAATATTCTCGGCTCAGATATGGCCATGGTTCTGGACCAGTGTCCGCCTTATCCGGCCGAAAGAGCCGAAGTAGCCGCAGCTGTTCAGCGGACCACCCACTGGGCTGCCCGCTGCAAACAGGCCCATTTAAATGACCGCCAGGCGCTGCTGGCCATAGTGCAGGGTGGAGTATTTGAAGATTTGCGTCGCCAGTCGGCGGCAGAACTGCTTGAACTCGATTTCCCGGGTTATGCGATCGGCGGCCTCAGTGTAGGTGAACCAAAAGAGTTGATGTACGAAACCCTGGGCTGGACGGTTCCGCTGTTGCCCCCCGGTAAAGTTCGCTACCTGATGGGAGTCGGCTCCCCTGACGCTTTGCTGGAAGGGGTCAGGTGGGGTGTTGATATTTTCGACTGTGTGCTGCCAACCCGCATCGCACGTAACGGCAGGGTGATGACTTCCAGCGGCTACCTGCCGATCAGAAACAGTGTTTACGGTAACGATCTATCTCCGCTCGATCAGTCGTGCGATTGCCAGGTCTGTTCAAAATACAGCCGGGCTTACATCAGGCACTTGATTAACGCCGGGGAGATTTTGGGATTAAGACTGACAACATACCACAATCTCTATTATTTAGACCGCCTGATGCGTGAAATCAGAACTGCCCTGGCGGAGGATCGTTTTGAACAATATTACCGTGAAATGTCACCGCAATTAAGAAAAATGTATGGAGGTGTAGATTAGTGAACTTGGAAGCTTTAGGTCCATTTATTCCCCTAGTTTTATTGTTTGTTATCTTTTACTTTCTGTTGATCAGGCCTCAGCAGAAACAGCAGAAAAAACGCCAGGAGATGCTCAAAAGCCTGAAAAAGGGTGATCGCGTCGTCACTATTGGCGGAATTCACGGCGTGATCAAGGAGATTGATGACACGGTAGTCTCCCTGAGAGTTGCCGATAACCTGAATCTCAAATTTACCCGGGCCGCTGTCGACAGGGTAGTCGATGAAGAGGCTGAATAAGACTACCCCTTATTAAAACTGTGCACCCGGCGGTTATGACGAAAAAGCACTCCTTTGCCCACCTGACCGGTGTAGTGAAGGAGTGCTTTTACTAAGCAGGTGAAACTGATGGATTTAATAACCATGAATTTAGAAAAGAAAATTCGCGAAGAAGGCCCTCTCGCCCAGCGCATGCGACCGGAAAGCCTGAGCCGGTTTTACGGGCAGCAGCATATCCTGGGTCAGGGTAAGCCTCTGCGGATGATGATTGAAAATGATCGACTTGCTTCTTTGATATTTTTTGGTCCTCCGGGGACAGGCAAAACCAGCCTGGCAAAAATTATTGCTTCTGTTACCAGGGCCGGTTTCCAACAGCTTAATGCAGTTGCTGCCGGTGTAAAAGATGTGCGTCAGGTTATTGATGAGGCACGGGATAACTGGTCACTGCACAACCGGCGAACGATCCTGTTTATTGATGAAATACATCGTTTTAACAAGGCACAGCAGGACGTACTGCTTTCGGCGATTGAGCAGGGAACAATTATATTTATCGGGGCCACCACAGAAAATCCTTTTTTTTATATCACTGGCCCTTTGCTTTCACGAACCCGACTATTTCGTTTTGCAACCCTGGGCCAGGAAGACCTGGTCAAGCTTCTTGAGCAGGCTGTCGTTGACCAGGAGCATGGTCTGGGCCGTATAAACTTAAAGGTTGACCCGCAAGCCCTGTCCTATCTTGCCGATAAAACCGAAGGCGATGCCCGGTCGGCTCTTAACGCCCTGGAAACCGCCGTATTAATCGGTGAAGAAAGTGACGGACAGATCATTATTACCGCAGAGACAGCGGCAGAAGCGCTTCAGGAAAGATTATTAACCTATGACCGGCAGGGTGACAGCCATTACGATATGGCTTCAGCGCTCATCAAATCGATTCGTGGTTCAGATCCCGATGCTGCACTCTACTGGATGGCCAGGATGATTAGCGGAGGCGAAGATCCGCTTTTTATTGCCCGCCGTTTGATCATCAGCGCTGCTGAAGATATAGGTAACGCTGATCCCCGGGGTATCACAGTGGCGGTTGCTGCAGCTCAGGCAGTCCAGATGATCGGCATGCCGGAGGGCAGAATACCACTGGCCCAGGCCGTAACTTATCTGGCCGGGGCGCCAAAAAGCAATGCAGCTTACCTGGCAATAAACGAAGCGTTTAGCCTGGTTGAAAATGAAAAAAACAAGCCCGTGCCCAGGCACCTTCGCGATAGCAGTTACCGCGGCGCCAAGCGGATGAAACATGGCGAAGGCTATCTCTATCCCCATGATTTTCCCGGACATTATGTGCCCCAGGACTATCTTCCACCGGCGCTAAAAGGCAAACTGCTGTATCGCCCCACTACTCAGGGTTTTGAGAAGCAGATAAGTGATTACCTTAAAGTAATTCGTAGCGGAAAAAGCCAGGATATAATGAAGCAGGAGCGAAAGCAAGGCGATGACTGATCAGATGAGTTACCAGGCTCCACGCCGTAAAATTCGCTGTACTTTTTCTGAAAAAGGTTCCCGTTTCATTGCCACCCTGGTTCCGGTTAATTCAGAAGACGCAGCACTGGCCTGGATAGAAAAGGTGCGTGCGGAATTTGCCGATGCAACCCACAATGTTTTTGCCTACAGGGCTGGCGCTGGTAGTCAGCTGATTGAAAGAGCCTCTGATGACCGGGAACCTGCCGGAAGTGCCGGCCCGCCAATGCTCCAGCTGCTGCAGGGCGAAGAAGTATCTGATGTGCTGGTTGTTGCAACCCGCTACTTTGGCGGAACAAAACTGGGTATCGGCGGCTTGACCAGGGCATACCGGGAATGCGCCCGTCTTTGTCTGTCGAAGGCTGAAATGATCATTAAAGAACCAGCCACACAAATGCTACTTTCTTTTAATTATAAAGATTATGGCGCAGTTAACCGGGTCCTGGAGCAGCACAGGGTTACAATAAAAAGCAGTTCTCATGGCGAAATTGTAAATATCCTGATTCGTTTACCTGTTCGGGCAAAGGAAGCTTTTAATAACGATTTTAATTCAGCCACCAGGGGGCAGGGTATTCTATGCGAAAAGGGAATGATAAGCGATTGAGAGAAGCCTCTTCGTTGACATCGCTTTGTGAAAACAGATATAATTGCGTTAACCTAAAATGGAGGTTTGAGGATGCAATCCAGCACAATTCGAGAACTATTTTTAGATTATTTTAGCTCAAAAGAGCACTTGATCATGCCCAGTTTTTCACTGATCCCTCAAAATGATCCGACTTTGTTGTTAATCGGTGCCGGTATGGCTCCGCTGAAGCCTTTTTTTACCGGGGAGAAAAAACCTCCGCATCGCAGAATTGCGACCTGCCAGAAGTGTGTCAGAACTCCCGATATAGATCGTGTCGGCCATACCGGGCGACATGCAACGTTTTTTGAGATGCTGGGCAACTTTTCTTTCGGTGACTATTTTAAGGAAGAAGCGATCACCTGGGCCTGGGATCTGGTTTTAAATGGATACAGGTTGCCTTTAGAGCAACTGTGGGTCAGCATTTACGAGGAAGACGAAGAGGCTTTTAAGATCTGGAATAACAATATTGGCGTTCCAGCCGATCGTATTGTTCGTCTTGGTAAAGCAGATAATTTCTGGGAAATCGGGCTGGGGCCGTGCGGTCCATGTTCGGAAATATATATAGATCTCGGTGAGGAAGCAGGCTGTGGTAAAGACGATTGTGCAGTCGGCTGCGACTGCGATCGCTACCTTGAGATCTGGAACCTTGTTTTTACCCAGTTCAGTCGCGAACCTTCCGGCGAGCTGGTTGAACTGGCTCAGAAGAATATTGACACCGGAGCTGGTCTGGAACGGATGGCCATGGCCATGCAGGGAGTTAGTAATTTTTATGAAATTGATATGGTTAAACCACTTTATAACCATTTTTTTAGCCTGGCCGACCCGGCGCGAAGAGACCAGGAAGTGCCCCTGCGCGTTGTTACTGAACACAGCCGGGGAACCACATTTTTAATTGCCGATGGAGTCATCCCCTCAAATGAAGGGCGTGGTTATGTTCTGCGCCGTCTTTTAAGAAGGGCTGTACGTTATGGTCGGCTGCTCGGTATAGAAGGCAATTTTATGACCGACGCAGCAACTCTCGTAGTTGATCAAATGAGCGATGTCTACCCGGAACTGAAGGAAAGGCACGATTATATTCGACAGATCGTTGGGCTTGAGGAACGCAAATTTCAGGAGACCCTGGCCCAGGGAATGGAAATTCTCGATGGTTACATTGCAGAACTGAAAAGCGGCGGGCGTGATAAACTGCCTGGTGACCTTGCTTTCAAACTGTACGATACTTATGGTTTTCCGCTTGATCTAACAGATGAAATTGTCAGGGAAAAAGGGTTTGCCCTTGATCGAGACGGCTTTAACGAGAACCTGAAACAACAGCAGGAACGAGCCCGTTCAGCTACAAGAGCCAGTGGTGGAACAGACGATCACCTGAAGTACAAGGCAGCAGAAGGTTTAAGCACCCGTTTTACCGGGTATGAAACCTTAACCCTGCAGGCGAAGCTAACCCTGATTTTGCACGACAACACTGTTGTAGATCAGGTTAAACAGGGAGAAGAAGCGGAATTTGTTATTGATCAAACTCCATTTTACGCTGAGGCGGGAGGTCAGGTTGGAGATATTGGTTATATAACCGGGCCACATGGCAAAGTAAAAGTGACCAATACCATATTTATTCCCAGCGGCCAGATTGTCCACCAGGGCCAGGTGGAAGAAGGTTTACTTGCCAATGGCGACCAGGTTACCGCCAGTGTAGACGGCGGCAGAAGAAACGGCATATGCCGCAGCCATACTTCAACCCACCTGCTTCACCGGGCTCTGCGCAATCGTCTGGGCGATCATGTGAATCAGGCCGGTTCCCTTGTTGCCCCTGATCGGCTGCGTTTTGACTTTAACCATTTTTCTGCGCTCAGCCGGGAGGATTTGCTGGCTGTTGAAGAGGAGGTCAACCGTAAGGTTCTGGAAAACCTGCCGGTAAATGTAGAAATTACCTCCCTCGAAAAAGCGCGTGACCTGGGAGCAACAGCCCTGTTTACCGACAAGTATGAAGAATCGGTGCGTATGGTAACCGCCGGAGATTACACTATTGAACTATGCGGCGGCACACATGTCGGCGCTACGGGCCAGATCGGGCTTTTTAAAATTATCTCCGAAGAAGGAATTGGTTCCGGATTGCGACGCATTGAAGCGAGCGCCGGCATAAACTCGTACCGGCAAAGTGTTGAACGCGAGCAACTGATTGCTCATCTTGCTGCCGATCTTAACACGGCAGAGCAAAGACTGCACGATAAAGTTGGCGAGTTGTTAAGCGATTACAAACAGCTGGCCAGACAGAATCAGGAGCTGAAACAGAAGCTGGCCGGCTATGAGGTTAAGTCGCTGCTTTCATCAGTTCGGGATATAAAAGGCGCTAATGTGCTGACCGCCTCGGTAAGCGCCGACAACATCGAATCGCTGCGCATGATCATGGACGAAGTAAAAAACAACTTCGATTCTGTTTTAGTTGTGCTTGGCACAGTAAGCGATGGCAAGGTGCACCTTGTTAGTTCGGCCAGCAGCGATCTGGTCAAGCGGGGCATACATGCCGGAACGATTATAAAAGAAGTTGCCCGTCAGGTAGGCGGAGGCGGAGGCGGCAAGCCGGAGCTTGCACAGGCAGGCGGTAAAAATCCGGCTGCGCTGCCGGAAGCCCTTGAGTCAGTTGCAGGAATGGTTGGCGATATGCTTAAATAAGATCAGGAAGTACAGGCCGGGAGGGATAAACATGAATGATAACCATGAAGAAACAGTTCTCTTCAGGGTTGATGCAGAAGAGGTAGATAATAAAGCCCGTAAAATAATGGTCACAGTTTATCAAGCCCTGAAAGAAAAGGGTTATAATCCCCTGAATCAATTGGTTGGCTATCTCCTGTCGGGAGATCCTGCCTATATAACCAGCCACCAGAATGCACGAAGCCTGATTCGTCAGGTGGAAAGAGACGAATTGCTCGAAGAAATTGTCGGTACATATCTTGAACTGGCTGAAAAAAATAAACTATAGCGGGGTATAAAATAGTTGCGTATTCTGGGGATTGATCCCGGGGAAAAAAGAATTGGCCTGGCAATCAGCGATCCACTGGGGATAACGGCACAGAGCTTGGAAGTAATTACCTACAGTGA
>CAZCHW010000010.1:0-15884 GCA_964498375.1 uncultured Syntrophomonadaceae bacterium
GCTTCTCGTGGTTGCCCCGCTCGATTATTTGACCGTCTTCAATGACCATAATCACATCGGAATTCTGGACAGTGGAAAGACGGTGGGCAATGACAAAAACGGTGCGGCCGTGCATCAGCGAATCCATACCCTGCTGGACAATCGCCTCGGTCCGGGTATCAATTGACGAAGTAGCTTCGTCAAGAATCATCACCGGCGGGTCGGCCACAGCAGCGCGGGCAATTGATATCAGCTGCCGCTGCCCCTGGGACAAACTGTTGCCGTCACCGGCCAGCTCGGTCTGGTAACCCTGTGGCAGCATGTGAATAAAGCTGTCGGCATTGACCAGTCTGGCGGCAGCAATACATTCCTCATCAGTAGCATCAAGCCTGCCGTAGCGGATATTTTCCAGTACCGTTCCGCTGAAAAGGTGGACATCCTGCAAAACCAGGCCCAGGGAACGGCGCAGGTCGCTTTTTTTGATTTTATTTATATTAATTCCGTCGTAGCGGATTTTTCCATCAGCGATATCATAGAAACGGGTTAACAGGTTGGTGATGGTGGTTTTCCCAGCACCGGTTGCACCGACCAAAGCCAGTTTCTGGCCAGGTTCGGCATATAGTGTAATATTTTTGAGCACCAGCTCATCATCGCTGTAGCCGAAATCGACATCATAAAAGCGCACCTCGCCTTTCAGTTCGGTGTAAGATACGGTTCCGTTTTCGTGGGGGTGTTTCCAGGCCCAGCGTTCCGTGCGCTCTACTGTCTCCTCTAGTTGGCCCTGTTCTTCCCTGACGTTTACCAGGGACACATAGCCCTGGTCAGGCTCGCCCTGCTCATCGATCAGCTCGAAGATTCTTTCGGCTCCGGCCAGGGCCATAACAATTGAATTCAGCTGTTGGCTGACCTGGGCCAAGGGGTTAATGAAGCTGCGTGACAGCTGTAAAAATGAGGCGATCATGCCCAGGGTAAGCACTCCGGTTCCGGTTAGGCTGATATTGGCAATTCCGCCAATGGCCAGCGAGCCCCCGATAACAGCAATGAGCACATAAAGCAGGTATCCCAAATTGTGCATCACCGGCATCAAAATATTCGCATATTTATGAGCTTCAGTGGCATGGTAACCAAGCTTCTCATTTTTTCGGTCGAACTCTTCTTTGACTACCGCTTCATGGTTGAATACTTTAACTACTTTCAAACCACTGATCATCTCTTCAATGTATCCGTTGACAACCCCGAGCGATTGCTGGTGTTTGATAAAGTACGAGCCACTTTTCCCGGCAATATAACCGGCGATGCGCAGGGCAAAATAGGCGAAGGTGAGAACGAACAGGGTCAGCCAGAAGCTTAGATAAAACATGGAGAGTAAAACTGCGACCATGGTTACCAGGGCCGAAATAACCTGGGGCAGGCTCATGGTGATCATCTGGCGCAAGGTGTCGGCATCGTTGGTGTAATAGCTCATCACATCACCGTGGCTGTGCCGGTCGAAAAAGCGGATCGGCAGCGACTGCATATGGCTGAACATCTCATCACGAATTTTTTTCAGCAACCCCTGGGCAACATCGACCATGATCAGGTTATAGAGCAGGGTTGCTCCGGCCCCAAACAGATAGATAGTCCCCATGATCAGAATTACCCGCAGCAATCCGGAAAAGTCAGGGACAGCCTCAAGAAGCAGTGGGGCAATATAGTCATCGATCAGAACCTGCAGGAAGAGAGCCGATACCACCATGGTTAAAGAGCTGATCAGGATCGAAATAACGACGATGACCAACTTTTGTTTATAATCGCCCAGGTAACTGAAAAGTCTTTTCAGGGTAGCCGGATTAATTTTGCGCAGATCAGGTTTGCCCTGGATGCGTGAATGCGGTCCACCTGGCTTAGGCAATGCGGCTTCCCCCTCTCGCCTGTGATTGGTATACTTCACGGTAAATATGGCTTTTCTCCAGCAGTTCACTGTGCCTGCCGGCGGCGCTGACGGCCCCATCATCCATAACAATAATCTGGTCAGCATCTTCCACTGAAGCGACTCGCTGGGAGATGATCAGCTTGGTTGTTTCGGGAAGCTCAGCGCGCAGGGCCCTGCGCAGGCTTGCCTCGGTGCGGGTGTCTACTGCACTGGTCGAATCATCGAGAATTAGTATTTTCGGTTTTTTAAGCAGGGCCCGGGCAATGCAAAGCCGTTGTTTCTGGCCGCCGGAAAGGTTAGCCCCGCCCTGTTCAACATGAGCATCGTACTGACCGGGTAAAGTACGGATGAAACTGTCAGCCTGGGCAACCCGGCAGGCCCAGGTCAGCTCTTCATCACTGGCTTCCCGGTTGCCCCAGCGCAGGTTTTCCTTGATTGTCCCGGAAAATAAAATGTTTTTCTGCAGTACAACTGCCACCTGATCGCGCAGAATTTTCAGATCGTAGTCACGCACATCAGTTCCTCCGACCAAAACCCGCCCGTCAGTTACGTCATAGAGACGGGGGATCAGCTGAATTAAGGTTGTTTTTGCCGAGCCGGTTCCGCCGAGGATTCCGATAGTCTGCCCGGAGGGAATTTTTAGGTTAATGTCACGCAGGCAAAGCTGATCGGCCTCTTCACTGTAACAGAATTTAACGTTTTCGAAACAAATTTCGCCATCGGGCACAGTTTTAACCGGCATATCTTTGTTTTTCAAACTGCTCTCTTCCGCGAGCAGTTCTGCAATTCTTTCAGCTGAAGCACGGGAAATAGTAATCATGACCAGAACCATTGAGAGCATCATCAAACTCATTAAAATTTGCACGGTATAGGTCATCAGGCTCATCAACTGGCCGGTACTCAGCCCCAGGGCAGGGTTGTTCCCGCCGACTACAATTGAACGGGCTCCGAACCAGGAGATCAGCAGCATGGAAGCATACATGGAAACCTGCATCAGCGGCATATTGAAGGCAAGGATCTTTTCTGCCAGGGTAAAGTCAGCAAAAATGTCCTGCGAAATTGTGCCAAATTTTTCTTTTTCATAGGCTTCGCGGTTGTAGGCTTTCACCACCCTGATTCCGCGGACATTTTCCTGAACAATACGATTCAAACGGTCGTAGGTTTTAAAAACCCGTCTGAATACGGGGTAAGCCCTGGTCATAATCAGATAAAGACCCAAACCAAGAAAGGGAATTGCCGCCAGAAATATAAGCGATAAGCGAGAATCGATGCTGAAAGCGGCAGTCAGGGAAAATAGCATCATAATTGGTGCCCGGGCAGCCATGCGGATAACCATTTGCAGTGAATGCTGCACGTAGGTCACATCGGTTGTCAGCCGGGTAATAATACTGGAAGTTGAAAATTTATCGATATTCGCAAAGGAAAAGGTCTGGACATTATAAAACATATCGCGGCGCAAGTTCTTGGCAAAACCTGCCGAAGCTACTGCAGAGCTGCGCCCTGCCTGGACTCCGAAGAATAGCGATAGTAAGGCTAATAATAACAGGATCAGCCCCAACCTGACCACCAGGCTGACATTGCCGTCATCAATCCCGAAATCGATCAGGCCGGCCATTAAAAAGGGAATTGCCACTTCCATAATGACTTCCAGGGTTACAAATAGCGGTGTTTTTAGGGCATCTTTCCGATATTCGCCTAAACTTTCGACCAGGCGCTTGATCATTTCCGGCAACCTCCTGCTGCAAACACTGTCCCCAATTCAGTTTATTAACCTCACTGTGCGATAAATCTGGCCGCAATACTACGAACTGCAGGTAAATTTTACGAAGAAGTCAGTTCAATCAAGGTCAGAGATATACTTAGCTCTTCACCTTCTCTGGCAATTTCTATTGTAACATTATCACCAACAGCTAAGGGATCTATTATAGCCCGGATATCGGTAACCAGTTGAACCGGCTTTCCTTCAATGCTGATAATCCGATCCCCGGGTTCCAGTCCGTTTGGCACGGTTACTTCATAAATATAGACGCCTGGCGAGGGAACCCGGTAAAAGGCAGCCATATTTTGATCGATTACTTCAAGCAGCCTGACTCCCAGGGCGGGCCTTCCAGTTACATATCCGAAATCGATCAGTGAATCAATTACCGCTTTTGCAGTGTTGGCGGGAATGGCAAAACCGAGGCCTTCGATATTTACCCCGCCGGATTTGGCATTGATGATACCAATCAACTCGGCCTGGCTGTTAAAGAGGCCTCCACCGGAATTACCGGGATTCACTGCCGCTGAAGTTTGTAATAATGCCATCGATTCGCCACCAATAACGATTTCCCGGTCAAGTGCAGAAATAATCCCTTCGGTAACTGTCCCGCCCAGTTCGCCAAGCGGATTGCCGATTACCACAGCCGGCTCTCCGACAATCAGTTGATCGGAATTTCCAAAACGGGCAGCCTTAAGACCGCTTTCCTCTATTTTCAGTATCGCCAGATCGGTGCGCCGGTCGCTCCCGATTAAAGTGGCGCTGTAGGTGGCTCCGTTTTCCAGGCGAACGGTGACACTCTGAGCATTTTCGATTACATGGTTGTTGGTAACAATATAACCATCTGTTCTGATAATTACACCGCTGCCGGCTCCACCGGTAATGTACTGCCCAAAGAATGGATTCGACTGTACTGTTTCGGTGCTGATCTCTACTACACTTTCAGCGGCCTGATCGTATATTTCCGGGATGGTAAGGCATCTATTACCAGTTGCCCCTTCTACATCCGTTCCGGCTGCGGGATCTGTCCTGTTTTCATCACTACTATCCTCGCATTCCCGGGCTTCGTTTTCCGGAGAAACCAGTTCAGAGAAAGCTTCGAAGCCGGAACGGGCTGCCAGGTAACCGCCAAAAAAACCTCCGGCCAGGGCAAGTATGATTACCACAACAGCGAAAAGAACTAGCGATTTTGTTTTGACTACTTTATACATTTTGTTAACCCCTTTCGCTCCTGCTAATAATAGATTATACCGATATATTTCTTGGGAAGCCAGGTTATTCAGCCCGGGTTAACTCAGATTGTTTTTACCGATTTCCCGGCCAGGGGAATTTCCAGGTAGAAAGCAGCGCCATCTGCTTCGTTGGCTGCCCAGATTTTCCCCCGGTTTAGCCAGACCAGACGCTGGACAATTGAAAGCCCCAGGCCAAACTGGCCACCGGGCCCGCTGCTGAACTGTCTGAACAGTCTGGCCATTACCTGTTCATCGATCGGCGGGCCGTCATTCCAGAGGCGAATGCAAACCGCCTGCTCAGGCCCGGTGCTATTAGACCGGTTCATTGCAATCTCAATCCGGCCTGTGGCATAGCGAATCTGGTTATCAAGCAAATTTTCGAAAACTACAGTCCACTGCTCGGGTGCGCCGCTAACCACGCCTTCACTGAGCTCAACCTGCCACTTTAGCTCACTGCGCCGGCGTTCCATCCGCCTGATTACATCCTGCAGTACAGCTGACAGAACTGTTTCTGTATTGACCGCTTCGTGTGCTGAAAGGTAATCAATTTTTGTCAAATATAGTAAATCCTGAATTCTTTTTTCGAGCCGTTCCGACTCTTCATCGATTACTTTGATCGTACTGTCCAGGTTGCCCTGGGGAAATATTCCATCCTTGATTGACTGGATATAACTGCGGATCACCATAACCGGTGTTTTCAGCTCGTGGGAAATATTCTGCAGGAACGACTGCTGGGCCTGGTCTTGCTGGATTAACCGCTGGCGCATCTTTTCAATTGATGTTCCCAGGCTGCCGATTTCATCGCGGCGCTTAATTCGGATTGGCTGGTGCCAGTTGCGATCGGCAATCTGGCGCACGTGACTTTCCAGGGCAACCAGGGGCCTGGAAATGTAGCGAGCCAGCAGCAGGGCTGGGATGAGGCAAATGATAAAGATTGCCCCGATAAAGGCTATAAAGCGGGTAAAGAGGCCTTGCATAACCTCGTCACTGTAATAGTCCCATAAGTAGGTTACCAGGTAAGCCTGCTGAGACTGCTCATCGAGCTGCCCAACCACAAAGTAGAGATTGGCTTCCTCAATTGCGAGGGATGTACCATCAGCGGGCTCTTCACCGGAAATAATATAATCCACCATCTCCTCGGCCAGCGAAACGGGGAAAATGGTTGGCGAGTCGATCCGCCCATCAGCATAAATGACCATGTGATATAGCGCCGATACATGAAAGGGGCTGCCGCTTCTTTCAATGCGGGGCAGTTCTTGCAGAGTCTGAGAGCCGTTTTCCCATTCTTCCAGTAATAAATTTTGGGCATCACGCAGCGAGGTGTGCAGATCCGGCATCAGGAAACTGCCCAGCAGCCAGGGGATCATCGAGATGAGCAGCAGGGAGAGGATCATGGTCAGTCCAAAGATAAGCCATATTTGAACTGATAAAGGTTTATGCCTGATCATCCGCCAATCACCAACCTGTAGCCGTAACCGTAAATAGTTTCTATTTCCAGGGCGGGCATTTTTTTGCGCAGGCGCCTGACCAGGTCATCAACAACCCGGTCGCTGCCGTAATAGCTTTTCCCCCAGAGCCGGTTCAGGATCTGTTCACGGGCCAGAGCCAGACCCTGGTGTTCAGACAGGTAAACCAGCAGGTCGAACTCACGCGAGGTAAGCTCAATTTTTCGCTGTTCCAATAGTACCGTCCTGCCGCGGCGGTCAATCCGGTACGGATGCACCTCCAGCAGGAGCAGTTCACCGGGCGGACTGCTCTTTGCCCCATAAACCCGCTCCAGCAGTTTGCCGACCCGGATGATCAATTCCCGGGGCATAAACGGTTTCGGCAGGTAGTCGTCGCTGCCCTTTTCCAGGCCGACAATCCGGTCGAGATCACTGTCGCGGGCTGAAATAAAGATCACCGGCACCTGGGGTGAGAATGCTTTTATTTCTGCAATCAACTGGGACCCGTCCAGATCGGGAAGCATGATATCAAGGATCCAGAGATGCGGCTTTTGTCCGATCGCTTCCTGGGCTGACCGGCCGGTTAAAAAGGAGGTAACCTGCCAGCCTTCTTTCTCCAGGTAAGATGTGAGAAGGCGGTTCAGGTTCGGTTCATCCTCAACCAGAAAAATGGTGTAAGACATGATCGAATCCTCCATTCCTTACTGTTCTGCCTGACCGACTGTTTGGGATTCGCGATTCAGAAGATCGTACATCACCGGCACAATCAGCAGGGTCAGCAGGGTAGCATAGCTTAAACCACCTACAGCAACGACCGCCATCGGCTGGGTCGCTTCTGAACCGCTGCCGAGGCCGAGTGAAATAGGAACCATGGCCAGCACCGTGGTTATGGTGGTCATCAGGATCGGCCGAAGCCTGGTCATTCCGGCTTTCAGCAGCGCTTTACGTTTTGACAGTCCTGCTTCACGTAACTTATTAACATAGTCAATAAAAACTATTCCATTGTTCACTACAATACCGGCCAGGACAAGAAAACCGAGCATAGCCGGAAGTGACAACTCTATCCCGGTCACCCAGAGCAGCAGCAGCCCGCCGGTAAAAGCGAGCGGCAGGGTGAATAGAATAATCAGCGGTGAAAGTAAACTTTGAAACTGGGCCACCATGATCAGGTAGATAAAGATTACTGCCAGGGTGATCATCAGGGCCATGTCAGAGATGGCATTTTCGATCATTTCTGTCTCCCCGGCCAGGTGAACATCCATTCCTTCGGGAACCCGGTAGTTTTCCAGAACACGATCGATATCGCGGCTGACCAGCCCGATATTATAACCTTCTTCAAGGTTGGCCCGGACTGATATGTAGCGGGACTGATTTTCCCGCCTGATCGATGAAGGGCTGTAAGCCTCACTGATTGTGGCAACATCCTCCAGGTAAACTTCTGATTCTTCCCCGTCGAACCCGCTTACATTAAAACTGAACCGGCCCAGATTTTCCGGGGTCAGCTGACCGGCTTCCGTGCCGACCACAATAACCGGGTAATCGCCCTGTTCGGCCCGCAGGGTAGTGGAACGTTTTTCAGGTGAAAGGGCCGCTGAAACTTCCTGGAAAACCTGGATTACCGTCAGCCCTTCGCGAATAGCTTTATCTTGATCAACTTCTATTCTTGTTTCCCGGCCCCCGTCCTCATCGCCGGTCAAGACCTCTTCAATTCCGTCAATGGTGTAGAGCAGATCAGACAGCTCCTGGGCAGTTTCATAGAGTTGATCAATAGAATTGCCCCTGACAATAATTTCTATCCCGCTTCCGCCAAGTGCGGACAAATCGAAATCGGAAGTTGATACAGAAATATCTCCTTCCAGATCGGCAGTTTTATCACTGATTTGCTGGGCCACCTCGGCATTGCTCATCGTCCGATCCTCCTGCAGGCGGATGTAGAATGTAACTCCGCCTGAAGAACCAAACATTCCTCCTGCTTCACCGCTCAAGGCGCCTACAGTTTCCACTTCAGTAAGTTCGAGAATTCTTTCCAGCATTTGATCACCGGCAGCATATAGCTCCTGATCGCTGCTGTCCGGAGGCAGGGAAAGAGAAGCGCTCATCTGTGCAGATTCCATCTCGGGCATAAAGCTGGTCCCGACAACGGTAACTCCGTAAATGCTTAAGGCAAGCAACCCTATTACAAGAATTAAAACCAGGGCTTTCCTCTTCAGGGTATGGTATAGGAGCCTGGCATAAACCCGGGTCAGACGGTCAAACCAGCCCGGTTTTTGTCTGGACCGGCGGCTCAGGATCATTGAGGCCATTGTCGGCACCAGGGTTAAAGCCACGACAAGGCTGGCCAGGAGACTGTAGGCGATCGTTAAGCCCATATCGGAGAAAAGTTGGCGGGTCAGCCCCTGGGTAAAAACAATTGGCAGAAAAACACAAACTGTTGTCAGGGTTGAGGCAAACAGGGCTCCGCCCACCTGCCTTGCTCCCTGGATAGCCGCCGTTCCCAGGCTGACACCGGCATTGCGCAGACGGTAAATATTTTCAATCGAGACTACACTGTTGTCGACGAGCATTCCTACTCCGAGAGCCAATCCAGAAAGAGAAATAATGTTCAAAGTAACATTGCTGAAGTACATCAGGGTCAGGGCAAACATCAGGCTAATCGGAATGCTGAGGGCAATAATCAGGGTTGGCCTGAAGTCACGCAGAAAAATGAGCAGGATCAATATAGCCATTGAACCACCAATCAATAAGTTCTGCCAGACACTGTCGATGATCATATTAATATTTTCGCCCTGGTCCATCAGGGGCAGAATCCGCAGACCGGGGTAATCGTCTGAAAGATCATCAAACGCCTTGTTTATATTACCCGCTACTACAGTAGTCGATGCCGTGCTCTGCTTCTGGAAAGAGAGTAATACAGCATCGTTGCCATTAACCCTGGCATAATTCTGGTGAGCATTGTTGATAACCGTAATTTCGGCAAGGTCGGATACCAGTACATCGCCAACGCTGTCCAAGCTGAAAAGAACTGAATTTTCAAGAGCATCAATCGACTCAAACTGGCCGCTGACCTTAACAACCTGGTCGCTGTCGCCGAGGTATCCGGCGGGCATGGTAAAGTTTTGGGCCATGATCAGGTTGCTGATCATCTCTGCTGTAAAGATACTGTTTTTTTCTGCATCGCTGAGGGCTTTTCCCCGGGCATTTTCAATTTCTGTTATCCCCCGCTCCATTTCACTGCGCCCGGAATCGAGCTGGGCCTGGGCTCTGGCCAGTTCGAAGGTGAGGATCATTTTCCCCTCTTCTACCTGTTCATACCCGGCCAGGGCCTGGTTAAGGCCGCTTTCCAGTTCCGGCAGCATCGCCTCGATTACCATCAACCGGCGGCTGATATTTTCTAACTCATTATCAATTGCCCGGGTGCGGCTGACCGCTCCGGCGGCCATTTCCAACAGGCCGGACATTTCTTCCGGTGACAGGTCGGCATATTCCGGCGGCAGGTTTTCAGCCAGATTTTCGAGCAGGCTGCGCAGTTCATCGGCATTCAGGTTACGGATATCAGCAGCAGAGGGGTTGTCGATAAGTTCTTCAAGAGCCAGAGCTTCTTCAATGAATTTTTTTTCCTGTTCAAAGGCCGCCTGCTCAGCTTTTAGTTTCGTTTCCTCGGCAATCAGCGAATTTAACTGGGCAATCATGCTGTCCATTTCAGCGCTTGCCTCCGCCAAAGCAGCCTGCTGACTGGCTCTTTCGGCACTCAGGCCGGCCTGGGCCGAGTTAAGTTCGCTTCTGGCATCGCGCAGTGATGCTTCAGCTTCATCGAAAGCTTCGCTGATGTCATCCTGGATTTGAGCGTTAAGCTGATCAATTTTAGCCTGGTCGAGGATAATCTGCAGTTTTTCTTCCAGAATACCTGAAGCAGAAACTGCGGCAACACCGTCAATTCTCTCCAGGGAAGGAAGCAGGGTTTCTTCAACAAAGTCGGATACTTCCCCCAGGCTTTCTCCTTCCAGGTCGACGGTGGCAATCATAACCGGCATCATGTCCGGGTTAATTCTCATCAGGGTTGGCCGGGCAACCAGGTCGTCAAGCTGTCCGTAGACCAAATCGATCGCAGCAGACAGGTCGATCATCGCACTATCCATATTGGTTCCCTGGGCAAACTCGATAATAACCAGGCTGAAGTTTTCGCTGGATACAGAACTAATTCCTACTACACCGCTGGTTGTTCCCAGACCAGCTTCCAGGGGTCTGGTCACTTCCAGTTCAACCTGTTCGGGGCCCGCCCCCGGGTAGGTGGTCATCGCCACCACATAGGGCAGTTCCATTCCGGGGAACAGATCGACTGTCATCCCGGTGAAAGATACCAGGCCGAGGACAATTACCAGAACTACGGCAACGAAAACAGTATAGGGTCTGGTCACGCTGAATTTAGAAAGCATAATGGATCCTCCGGCCGCTGTAATCTCATCGGGCACCTATAAAGTAACATAAAAATACGGCAACAATGCCGCCGAATTAAGGGAAATTGTAAAAATTCCTGCCAGGAGCAATTTTATTCTCTGTCTGCGGGTTAATGCGTACCGTTTAGCGGCGGCGCCGAAGCGGTTCGGCAAGTAAGCCTGTCTCTGAAGCTTCGGTGATACAGGTTTTGATCACCCGGCCGCGCCAGTGCAGCCCTTTTATTGCCGAGGCAATATTAACCCGCAGGTAGTGCGGAGTAAAACCTTCAGCATGACTGTATGGCTCCACCTTTTCCACCAGGACCGGCTGGGTGGTGCCGATAAATTGGCGGCGGTATGCCGCAGCCATCTCTTCACCGAGCGCAATCATCTCTCCGCTGCGTTTATCCTTGATTTCATTGGATAAATGCTCGGAAAACTGCTCCGCCCTGGTTCCAGGCCGGGCTGAGTATTTAAAAACATGCAGGCGGCTGAAACCAACCTCACGAACCAGCTGCATACTGCGTCGGTGGTGCTTGTCTGTTTCACCGGGAAAGCCGACAATAACATCGGAGCTGAGCGAGAGGCCGGGAATCTCCTGTTTTAACCACTTAGCCAGGTATAAAAACTCGATCGCTTCATAGGGCCGGTTCATCCGGCGCAGTATTTCATCGTCCCCGCTCTGCAAGGGTATGTGCAGATGGGGGCAAATAATTTTCGAATTAACTAACCGTTCTACCAGTTCGGGTGTGACATCGCTTGGTTCGACAGAACTGAGTCGAAGGCGCAGCAAACCAGGAATTTCTTCTATTTCGCCAAGCAACCCGGCCAGGGTAACTCCCTCGAGATCGACGCCGTAAAGGCCAAGGTGAATGCCGGTCAGGACCAGCTCGCGACAGCCCGATTCCACCAGGGTCCGGGCGCGCAGCAGCGCTTCAGCAGGCGGCAGGCTGCGCAGTGGCCCGCGTACCAGGGGGATAATGCAATAGGAACAGTACTGGTTGCACCCTTCCTGAACTTTCAAAAAACCCCTGGTTCGGCCGCGACGGCGAACGGGGGGGAGTATTTCAAAATGATTATCGCGATTGTGGGCTCTAACCAGGTTAAGAACCTCACCCCGGTTTATTTTTTCGATCAAAGACGGCAGGTTTTCGCGGTCACGGTTCCCGATGATCAGGTCGACCAGTTTCAACTCTTCAATGGCCCCGGAATCTCCCTGGGCATAGCACCCGGTTGCAACGATAACCGCTTCAGGTGAACGCCGGCGGGCTCTGCGGATTGCTTTCCGCGATTTATGATCACTCAAGCCGGTGACGGTACAGGTATTGATCACGTAAACATCTGCCTGATCATCAAAATCGGTTATCCGGTACCCGGCCTGTTCAAAGAGTGTTTGCAGAGCTTCTGTTTCGGTGTAGTTTACTTTACAACCGAGCGTGTAAAAAGCAGCTTTTTTCTTCAACAATAACTCCTCTTCTCAGCGAAGGTCGCCCCAGGCTGCCTGAACCATTGAGAGAGCGGCAATCGCTGCAGTCTCACTGCGCAGAATTCGCGGGCCAAGGGTAACTTTTGTTACCAGATGCCGATCAAGACTGGTAATTTCGTCCGGTGAGAATCCTCCCTCGGGGCCAATCAGAAGGGCAACCTGCCGTTCCGCCGGAGCCGGTTCGGCCAGCAGCGAATGCAGGGTGATCTCTTTTTCCCCTTCCCAGGGAACAATCAGCACCTTCGGCTGTTTCAGGGAAAGATAATCTCTCAGGGTAACCGGTGCAGCAACTTCAGGCAGGTAAGCGCGGCGGCACTGGGCAGCCGCAGAGCGGACAATTTTTTGCCAGCGCTGAATTTTTTTCTCTTCCTTTTGCCGGTTTATTGCCGGTATGCTGCGTTCGGCCAGCAGGGGTTGAATGCCCCACACTCCCAGTTCCACAGCATGCCTGATGATTTGATCAAACTTTTCACCTTTGACTAACCCCTGAACCAGGGTTATCTGCAGTGGCGATTCACTGCCGGGCAGTTTTTCTTTTAATAAAACACCGACAGCACCGGGTGAAGATACAGTGACAGTCCCGCTGTATGCTTCACCCCGACCGTCGGCAAGGCCAACCAGTTCGCCTTCGCGCAGGCGAAGAGCTCTAAAAGCATGGTTAAGATCTTGATCCTTTAACCGGACTTCCAGACCTTCCATTAAAACTTGATCTTCCAGGAAAAAGTAGTGCATGTCGGCTCCCCTGCCGGCGGCGCTCCCCTTATATTAGCCGGTGCCGCTGATTGCATCTTTTACCTTATCGAAAAAACCTTTATGTTCCAGCCCTACTTCTTCACCATTCAACACTGCCAGTTCGGTCAGCAGCTCTTTTTGGCGCTGGTTCAGTTTCTTCGGCACTACCACTTTCACAGTAACTCTCAGATCACCACGCCCGGCGCGTTGCAGGTGAGGCATACCCTGTCCCTTGAGCCGGAAAGTAGCCCCGTGCTGGGTTCCTTCAGGAACACGCAGATTTGCTGATCCTTCAATAGATGGTACTTCCAGTTCTACCCCGAGCGCAGCCTGACTGATACTGATCGGCACTTCCATCAGCAAGTCGCTGCCCTGGCGCTTGAATTTTTTATGCGGTCTGACCCTGATCACAATATAGAGATCGCCCGGCGGGCCACCGCGCAGCCCCGCTTCGCCTTCACTGCTAACCCGCAGCTTGTGACCATCGTCAATGCCGGGTGGAATTTTTATGTCAATCTTTCGTTCCCTGACCACTCTACCCTGTCCACTACAGGCAGGACAAGGCTCTTTAACCATCTTACCCTCACCCCGACAGGCTAGGCAGGGCTGGGAACTGATAAAGCGTCCGAAGGGTGTGTTTCTGGTAGTTTGCTGCTGGCCTGTGCCGCCACAGGCGCTGCAAACTTCGGGGCTGGTGCCCTTCTTTGCCCGGGTTCCCTTACATTCACTACAGGTTTCAGTTCTGGGAATAGTTATAGTTCTGCTGCCGCCCTGAAACGCTTCTTCCAGGGTCAATTCCATATCATAGCGCAGGTGATTGCCCTGCTCCGGTCCGGGTGGACGCCTTCTGCCGCCCATACCGCCCATACCGCCAAAAAATTGCTCAAAAATTTCATCGATCCCGCCAAAACCAAAGCCACCACCACTGAAACCACCACCGCCGTAGCCGTTATAGCCCCCGGAGGCGCCTTCAAAACCGGCATGGCCGAACTGGTCGTATTGCTGACGTTTCTGGGGATCGCTTAAGACATCGTATGCCTCTTTAATTTCCTTAAATTTTTTCTCCGCCTCGGCATCGTCTTTATTGAAGTCAGGGTGATACTGCCGGGCCAGGCGGCGATAGGCTTTTTTAATTTCATCAGCCGAGGCTTCGCGCGCCAGACCAAGAATTTCATAATAATCTTTTTTACTCATAAGCTTCTATCAGTCCTCTGTCAATCCATTTATCCTACTCCACCTGTAACCTTACCACAGGTCAGATAAAATGTCACCGGTCACAGCCGGAGCGAAGATTTACCCTTCGCCCCGGCTGACCTTCTGTTATTGGTCTTTCTTTTCCTCATCATCCTGAACATCATAATCTGCATCAACTACATTGTCTGCTTCTTCACTTCCGGGGGCAGCCTGATCAGCAGCATCAGCACCGGCAGCACCATCCTGTTCGCTCTTGGCCTGCTCATAAAGTTTGGAAGATAAGTCGTGCATGAAGCTGTTCATTTTCTCCGTTGCGGCTTTAATCTGCTCCAGGTCTTCGCCCTTGGCTGCTTCACGCAGCTCTTCCACCGCTTTTTTAACTTCTTCAGCCTTCTCTGCTTCAACCTTGTCACCCAGGTCCTTCAGCGCTTTTTCTGCACTGTAGGCCAATGTATCAGCCTGATTACGCGCTTCAGCCAGATCTTTACGCTTGCGATCTTCTTCAGCATATTTTTCTGCGTCGTTTACCATATCATCAATTTGATCTTTTTCCAGGCCACTGGAAGCAGTAATAGTGATTTTCTGCTCCCGGTTGGTCGCCAGATCTTTTGCCGAAACATTAACTATACCGTTAGCATCAATGTTAAAGGCAACTTCAACCTGCGGAATACCGCGCGGTGCCGGTGGAATCCCGTCAAGCATAAACCGGCCCATGGTTTTATTGTCCGGGGCCATTGCCCGTTCGCCCTGTAATACATGAATCTCCACACTGGTCTGGTTGTCAGCTGCAGTGGAAAATATCTGTTTTTTCTCAGTTGGAATGGTAGTATTCCGCTCAATAATCTTGGTAAAAACACCGCCCAGGGTTTCAATGCCCAGTGAAAGCGGGGTTACATCAAGTAACAGCACATCTTTGGCTTCACCACTTAATACGGCAGCCTGGTAAGCTGCTCCCATGGCCACTACTTCGTCGGGATTAACCCCTTTATGAGGCTCTTTGCCGAGCAGTTTGCGAATTGCTTCCTGGACAGCGGGAATTCGGGTTGAGCCGCCAACCAGAATAATGCGGTCAATTTCCTCTGCCGTTAAACCGGCATCGGAGAGCGCCTGCTTGGTCGGGCCCATGGTTTTCTCGACCAGGTCTGCGGTTAACTCGTCAAATTTAGCCCTGGTCAGAGTAACATTTAAGTGTTTCGGCCCATCCTGGGTAGCGGTAATAAAGGGCAGGTTGATATCGGTGCTGGTCACCGAAGACAGTTCTACTTTGGCCTTTTCAGCCGCTTCGCTCAGGCGCTGCAAAGCCATACGATCAGTGCGCAGGTCGACGCCCTGATCTTTCTTGAATTCATCGGCCACATAATCAACTATCCGTTGGTCGAAGTCATCACCGCCCAGACGGTTGTTTCCGCTGGTTGCTTTTACTTCCACGACGTCATCGCCCAGTTCAAGTACAGATACATCAAAAGTTCCTCCACCAAGGTCGAATACGAGGATCTTATGATCACCCTTCTTATCCAGACCATAGGCAAGAGCGGCAGCGGTCGGCTCATTAATAATACGCAGCACTTCAAGCCCGGCAATGGTGCCTGCATCCTTGGTAGCCTGACGCTGACTGTCTGTAAAATACGCCGGAACAGTAATCACTGCCTGGGTAATTTTCTCACCGAGGAATGCTTCGGCGTCGGTTTTCAATTTTTGTAGAACCATCGCAGATA
>CAZCHW010000011.1:0-15071 GCA_964498375.1 uncultured Syntrophomonadaceae bacterium
CGTTGGAGTCACTCATGGCCACAACTGTTGCACCAAGCTGCTGGGCTTTTTCCAGTATTTCCATAGCCAGAAATGGCTTAACCTTCCGGATTCGTTCCGGCCAGATCATTTCTTCAGGCGGCCTGGTAGAATTGCAATCCATCACTACTCCTCCTTCAATCTGCGGCACTGTTGCTCTGGCAGGTCCTGCCGTTTTCGACAGCGCTGATCAAATCGGCACAGTATTCAATAATTTCTCTGCGCCTGACTATCCCGATAAAGATATCCTGATCATCAACGACCGGGACAAAATTCTGCTCGCTGGCCAGGTAAAGCAGGTCGACAATGCGTGAGTCGATCTGCACTGCTTTATTTTTAGCCCGGCAGGCAATGTCACGGACAAATATTTTTTCCATTCCGGCCAGGTCGAGGCCCGGACTGTTTTTTATTTTCCAAAGCAGGTCTCCTTCGGTTATAGTTCCGGCGTAGCGGCCCTTTTGATCGATCAGGGGAACTGCACTGTAACTGTGACGTTCCATTCTTTCCAGGGCCTGGCGCATTGTTGTTTTGGTATTCAGACAGACCAGTTCACTCTTGGGTATTAAAAAAAATGCTACTTTCATTACCGTTTTATATCCTTCCCGGGGTTCCTAATCATTCAGTTTTTCATTATCAATGATTCCACCGCTGACTAATTTGAAACCTGCCCGGCGGTAGAGAGGAGCCAGGTGCGGCTCGAAGAGCACATTAGCAGTTTTAATCCGATCAGCTTTTATTCGTTCTAAAGCCATTTGCAGCAAGGCCAGAGCAATCCCCTTCCGCTGATAGTCAGGGTGCACAACCAGACTGCGAATCAGAGCATCTTCAACCCCATCGCTAATAACATCAACAAAACCGACTAATTGATGATCATCAAAACAAGCTGCCGTCATATAAGTGCAGCCGAGGAGCTGGTTCATTTTGTTCTTTCTGGGTTCCCAACCAACCTTCTGCCTGAGCTCAGCAAGCTCAGCTGCTGCCAGATCGGGGTTTATTTCGTAGCGTAAATTCACCGGTTCACCTCTTGATTGAATATAGCGCACTGCCTGATTAACTGTTTATTGTTCTTCGAGGCTGGCCCGTAAATCTTTTAAAGCTTTGCTGCTATTTTCATGAATCACCACTTCAGCACGGGTATCAAACTCGGTCGGTTGCTGGTTGATTATTGCCAGTTTGCCGGCCATACGGGGTAAATCAGCAACGGGATATACAACCAGGCTGCTGCCGACAACGAGCATAAAGTCGCATTCATTCTGCAGCTTATATTGCAGTTCAAAAAAGAAGCTAGGCATAGGATCGCCGAAAAGAACAACATCGGGTCGCAACAGGCTAAAACAATTATGACATACCGGAGGTATACGCTTCAGCTCAACCTGGTGGACCAATTCTTCGAAGGGATAACGTTTGCGGCAGCCTGTGCAGTAACCGCTGCGCAGATGACCATGCACTTCCCAGACATTTTTTGAGCCGGCCTTCACGTGCAGACCGTCAATATTCTGGGTTACCAGCCCCTTTAGATATCCTTTTTCTTCCAGATCGGCCAGAACATAATGTCCTTCATTCGGTTCAGCCTGGCTGATCTTGGAAAAACGGCTAAAGCCGGCTTCATAAAAAAGGCGCGGATTATTATGCAGTACTTCTACAGAGGATACAGCGATTGGATCTACCTTTTCCCAGATACCGGTTCCGGGTGAACGAAAATCGGGAATGCCGCTGTCAGTGCTGACTCCGGCTCCGGTTAACACGTAAAAATGCTGGTGTTCTTTAATTAATCCGGCCAGTTTTTCTATCTGTTCCTGGTATGTCATCGATTTCCCTCCTTCGATTGCATCGTTCAGGTTAAGGCGTTTCTTTCACCCCGTTGCCGCGGGGGCAGCAGAGTGAAGTTGCAGAACGATCACTTATTGCCGGTTCCGGCACCTTAATAATATCGTAAAAATCAATCCATTGCGAGTAATTATAATTCAATTCCTTACAAATTACAGCCAGACGATCGCGGGCACAGACATGATCACCCCATGAAGCGCCGAACCGGTCGTTGCTGCCATCACCAATGTAAATAACCGGGTGCTTCTTATCTTTTAATGCCAGCACGTGGGCAGCCTTGCAATTGCCGCATACCTGACAAACAGGATGAGCATGAGGATTGTTTATAACCAGGGTTTGCCCATCCTGTACCGTTTCATTACGGTAGATATAATTAACCTGATCAAGCAGGCCCCATGCCCTGAGAATTGGCTCAATGTAGAAGCCAAAGCCATCGCTGGCAATAATCACCGGGCGGTTTCGATCCCGGGCATATTCCAAAAAGGTATCAAACCCGGGGCGCATGACAGCTCTTTGCATGGCCCGGTTAAGCAGTAGATCGAGGTCGGCCGGTAAATGCCCGGCTATACGGCGCAGCCACACTTTAATCGGGATTGCTCTTGTCCGGTATTCCTGTTCAATCCTCATATACTCACTGCCGCCATAGAAGGCCGCCAAATCCGAGGAAAGGTCACTGGTTGTAATTGTTCCATCAAAATCTACCAGGTATGCTGTATTTGCTGTCATCTAATCCTCCGGTTTATTATCTAGATAAATAATGTTTGCAGGTCCTGCGGGCTGCCAGCCAAAAACTCAGCCCCGGCATCCTGCAACTCATCAGGCAGACGGAACCCCCATAGAGCGGCAGCAGGAAAAAACCCGCCCTGCCGGGCTGTTTGCATATCTGTGGCAGTATCGCCCAGATAGACTATCTCCTGCGGCTTTAAACCAAGCTTTGATGCGATGATCAGTGCGCCATGGGGGTTTGGCTTGCGGGGCATCAGCGGGCTAATCCCAAGCACTTCGACAAACCGCCAGCGGCCCAGCAGGGTTTCCACGGTTAGCAGGGCAAATTCATGAGGCTTATTCGAAAAAATCGCCTTTGGGATTTGCCGCTCTTCCAGGAAGGTAAGCAGCTCCGGGATGCCCGGGTAGGGGGTGGTATGTTCCACCCACCGCCTGCCATATTCTTCTTTTACTTCACTAACCAGCTGTTCGCTTTTCTCCTGCCTGACATAACCGGCGGGAAAAGCTCTTTGGACCATCAGGTCAATCCCATCTCCAACAAAATATTTGTAGGCTTCCACAGGATGTTCCGGACAGCCATGACGGAGTAGCACAGAATTAGCAGCTAAGGCCAAATCTTCAATCGTATTCAACAGTGTTCCATCGAGATCAAATATAATCGCCCGGTACTGCATTGGATCATCCCCTTCAGCCGGTGTAGTCCCGCTTAGCTGGTCCTGGTCCACCGTCCAACCAGTGGCAATACCCGCTCTGGAAAGTATTCCCTAAAGATGCGGTAGTAATACAGTTCTTCTTTATTCCGAATCTCCACCGGGGCAGCTTCTGCCTCAGCGGCAAATTCACTGTCGCTGATCTTTTCTTCAGCCACTGAAGCCAGGAGGTCAGCAGAACCTGAGCCCTGATCGAACTGCTCCTTTTTACGCCAGGCAACTTTTTCACCCAGTTCAGGAACAAAAGCATGCCTGAGAATCCATTTGTCGACAGGCTGATCAGCTGTATCATGCAATTTCCAGGACATCGGAAACTGCCGGACCAGGTCCAGCAAGGCTGGTTTCAGAAAGGGCACCCGGCAGTCAAGACCATGGGCGGCATTCATGCGATCTACCCTTTGCAGACCAGTGCGGCTTAAGTTTTTAAAAATTTCTTCCAGTTCAGCTTCAACCAAATTCACCGATTCAAGTGACTTGAGATAGCTGTATCCGGCAAACATTTCGTCGGAACCTTCTCCGGTCAGCATGACCCTGCGCCCGTCTGCCGCCGCAAACCGGGCAGCAATATAGTTTGGAATTGCCGAGCGCACATAAGCACAGTCAAAAGATTCAAGATGATAAATCACTTCCGGCAGGACAGCCAGTATATCGTTCAGGCTATAGGTATGAACGTGGTGGACTGAGCCGATCCGGTCAGCCACCTGGGCGGCATATTCTATATCGCGGCTGCCTTCCACCCCAACGGTATATGTAGAAATCGGCTCAGCGCTGAGTTCTGCAGCCAGCACGGCAATAACACTGCTGTCCAAGCCTCCGCTTAAATAAACCCCGGGTTTGTTGGCATCATTAATTCTTTCTGCAACCGCTTGCCGGAGCAAACAGCGCATCTGTTTTTCAGCTTCTGCCAATTCCATTGAAAACTCCCGGACTTCAGGGCGTTTGTAATATTTAACCCACTGACCCTGTTCATTCAGATATGTGCCGGGAGGCACTTCATTAATAGTTACATTCAGTCCAAGCAGGGCTTTGATTTCCGGAGCCAAATACAACACATTGTTTTTTTCGGCATAATAAAGCGGTCGGATCCCGAGCGGATCGCGGGCAATCAGCCTGCTGTCATTTTCGTCAGTACAGGCCAGGGTAAACTCGCCTTCCATATTTTCAAGACAGGCAGGTCCGAACTCTTTGATCAGGCTACAGAGTTCTTTTTCTCCTTTTTCACCCTGCAGAGCTTTTCCATCTTCTTCCAAAAACACCATGTAGCCGTCTAAAGCAACCGACCCTTTATCGATCGCGGCCTTGCTTTTACCGTCCAGAACGGCCATAGCTGCTTGATTGCCGGCAGGATCAAACTTCCGGCAAATGCCGCGGTGCTCCACTTTTTTTAACAGGGGGTCTAAAGATGTTTCACTATTCTGTTCCCCTAAAATTGCAATCAATCCAGGCACTACAAATCAACTCCAGTAAATTATTAGTCTTCTACCGCGGTAGAAGACTAATAACTATTATATCACAACTGGTGTTATTTGTAAAAAAGAGCGCCTACCGGGCAGGCATCCACGCAGAGCAGACACTGGGTACAAATTGAATCAGCAAGAGGAAGATCTTTAAAGGTGGTGACCTGACGGCCCATTCCACGTCCGGTAAAGCCGATCGCTCCCACCCGGGCCTGCTCCCGGTCAGCCCAGACACACTGGCCGCAGAGCACACACCTGCTGCGATCAAAGGCAAACTTTTCCGGGCTGTCATCAACAACAAACTCACGTTCCAGGGGTTTGAAACGATCATGGCGCAGCTTAAGTTTCCGTTCTTTTGCAATCTTCTGGAGGGAACAAGCCCGGTTAGCCGGACATTCCCTGCAGTTCAGGTTGTGATCGGAAAGGAGCAGTTCAAAGGCAGTGCGCACCAGGCGATCTACACGTTCGCTGCGGGTCTGCACAACCATACCCTCTTCAACAGTTCGGGTACAGGAAGTAACCGGATGCTTTAAGCCTTCAATTTCCACAAAGCAAAGGCGGCAGCCGGCATTGGGCCGGTCTTCTTCCCTGATCGCACAGAGATGGGGAATGTAAATATCGTGCTCAAGGGCAACCCAGAGCAATTTTTCTCCTGCTTTTGCTTTGATCTGTTGACCATCTATGGTAATATTCACATGTTCGCTCATGCTTTAACCTTCCTCTCTTTCTCGGGCGGCAGAACCGGCGGAGAAAGTTTAACCACCGCATTGTATTCAATAGGACAGGCTTTCAGGCAGTTGTCGCATTTTACACATTTTTCCTGATCGATCTCCTTTAGCCCGTCTTCACGGGTAAAGATCGCTTCAGTCGGGCAGCTGCCGACACAGACGTTGCATAACTTACTGCATTTTGGCGGTTCAATATAATAGAGGATCAGGTTACGGCAGACCAGAGCCGGACAGCGCCCCTCTTCAATATGCGCCTTATATTCTTCGTGGAAATATTTTAGTGTTGTCAGGACAGGGTTGGGAGCAGTTTTCCCAAGATTACAGAGCGACCCGTCTCGCACATCTTCAGCCAGCTCTTCCAGTAAGGCTAAGGTTTGTTCATCTCCCTTGCCGTCACAAATATCCGTTAAGATATCAAGCATGTGCTTGGTACCAAGGCGACAAAATGTGCACTTGCCGCATGATTCGTGCTGGGTAAATTCGAGGAAATAACGGGCTACCGCAACCATGCAATCATTTTCATCCATTACTACCAGCCCGCCGGACCCCATAATTGCCCCGGCATCCTGGAGAGAGTCAAAATCGATTGGTACGTCCAGTGCCTCTTCAGGCAGACAGCCTCCGGAAGGACCGCCAATTTGCACCGCTTTAAACTGACGGTTGTTTGGCAAGCCATCCCCGACATCATAGATCAACTGACGCAAGGTTGTTCCCATCGGAACTTCAACCAGACCGGTATTAACAACTTTGCCAACCAGGGAAAAAACCGCCGTACCCGGACTGCCGGGAGTGCCGATCTCCTTAAACCAGTCAGCCCCGTTACACATAATCAGGGGTACATAGGCAAAGGTTTTTACATTATTCAGAACGGTTGGCTTGCCGCGATAACCATGCTGTGCCAGGCGGGGCGGACGGCTTTCAGGCATGCCCATTTTACCTTCCATCGAATTTACCAGGGCGGTTGCTTCACCACAGACAAAAGCGCCAGAGCCCTGAAAAATTTCCAGGTCGAAACTAAATGAGGTCCCCAGAATTGAATTGCCCAGTAAACCTTTCTCCCGGGCCTGATTAATCGCCTGCTGCACATGGGTGACCGCCCTGGGGTATTCAGCGCGAATATAGAGGTATCCCTTTTTCGAGCCGACCGCGAAGGCACAGAGAATCATCCCCTCAATCACCAGGTGTGGGTCTGATTCAAGGATGCTGCGATCCATGAAAGCGCCGGGGTCTCCTTCATCGGCATTGCAGATCACAAAGACCTCTTCACCCCCGGCCTTGATGCAGGCTTCCCATTTAAGGCCTGCCGGAAAGCCCGCTCCGCCACGCCCGCGCAGGTTAGCTTCTTTAACCTGATCGAGAACAGCCTGCGGGTTCTGTTCCAGGGCCCCGGCCAGGGCACTGTAGCCTTTGCGGGCAATGTAGCTGTCTATATTGCGGGCATCAATATGGCCGCACTGTTCAAGAATTAATTTTTGTTCATATACACCACGGGGAAAATCTTCAAAGGTAGGAAATATGTCGTTGCGTTCAAGGGCAGCCATGGCGTATTCGTAAGATGGATCGTCGCCGGCCAGAAAATCTTCAACCAGGCGGTGCACCAGGCCGTCATCCAGTTTACCATAACAAAGAGGCGGGTGTCCCGGTTTGGCGATCACCGCCATCGGCTCAGCATAGCAGTGCCCCATGCAGCCGACCTCGATCACTTCTACCTGGTCGGTTAAACCTTTGCTGTCGATCTCGCGAATAAAATCATCCCTGACTTTCAACGCCCCGGCGGCAACACCGCAGGTAGCTGTTCCGACAAATACCCGGGCTTTGTTTTCGCCTACTTCCAGCTTGTTTTTCGCTGCATCCGCTAATTTACCATATAATTCTCCCGGTTTGACTGCACTCATTGCTGCGAATCACCTTCCTCCTTCTTTTCATCAAAAGTAAGCATGATTCCGTCAACCCTGGTCGGGGTTACTTTACCTTCCACCTCTTCGTCAACCACTACCACGGGGGCCATGGTACAGCAACCGACACAGGCTACCCGTTCAAGGCTGTAAAGGCGGTCAAGGCTGGTTTCACCTTCTTTGATACCCATGCGGCGTTCAAACGATTCCAGGGCGATATCTCCGCCAACCATGTAACAGGCGGTGCCCATGCATACTTTCACCTGGTGTTTACCTGGAGGATTTAACCTGAATTGATTATAAAAAGTAGCCAGGCCATAAACATCGGCAGCCGGCAGCTTTAACCCTTCAGCAATTTTTTCCATTGCCAGGGCGGGCAGATAGCCAAGTCGAGCCTGCACTTTCTGAAGGAGGGGAATTAAATCTTCACGGTTTCCTGCACTTTCACCCAGTTCTTCTGCTACACATGCCAGTATTTGTTCTCGCTCACCTTCCAGTAGCTGCAATAGTTACATCTCCCGTTCAGATACTTTGTTTAAATACTTGAACAATATAATATCATAACTAATTGCAGACAGGAAATATCATCTGTTCATGGTAGCCGGTTACTACTGTAAGATAGCCAGCCAGCATACGGTTAACCTTTTCATCGCCTGTGTCAACCAGTAACCGGGCCGGTTTCAGGGAAAGCAGTTTTTCACGGGTTGCGGCAACAATAATGTTGTCTCTACCTACCTGTTTGATTACCGCTGCGCTGATCTGCTGGTTACCCCGCCCGAAGATGTATCCCTGGCCGCCGATTACGGTAACCACAATTTTAGCTTTTTTACCGGCCATTACTTCCAGAATTTCCATTTCCGAGGCATCGTCAGCGAGAAGCCGGCCGTCTGATACCAGGTCGACCCCCAGCAGGGTATTAGGCAAGCCGAGCCGCTGCATCACCGGAGCTATTGTTGAACCGGGACCAATAATGTAAAGGTAACCAGGCTCCATATTCTCTGTAACATGCTCGGCAATGGCTTCAAGAACAGCTTTTTCAGCGGGCATATTGCCAATTTTCAGATGCTGCATCAGCTCTTCGTCTACGGGAACAGGCAGATACCCGTAAAGGCGGGCTGTAAGGAGTCCCCGGCGAAATGCATCTTCATCTATATCCATAATTTCGGCCTGGCGCAGTTCGGTAATTTTTCCGGAAAGAAAGCGACCGGCCAGCCGACCTGCTCCACGTGGGTTAACGGCATAAACAGCCGAGTGAATCTTTACTCCCGCCGGGATACCGACCACAGGCAAGGCAGTATCTTCACCAAGGGCATTGAAAATGTTGCGAGCCGTCCCGTCACCACCGGCAAAAAGCAGCAGGTCAACGCCTGCTTCGGCAAACAGGCGGGCTGCCCTTTCAGTATCTTCCGGTCTGCTCTGTTCAGGCCTTAAAGCAGAAGCTTTAGCAGCAGTTCGGTCTGAGCGGGCAAAGCTCTCCAGAAGATATGGCTTGAAACCGGCTGCACGGACAGCTTCTTCACCCATTGCGCCCGGACAGGTTATTATTTTTAACTCCCCGGCCAGGGGCAGCAGTTCTTTTAAGGCTTCGGCCGCCTTATTCCCTGCCTCGGGCCGCGCACCAAGAGCCAGGGCCTTGGCCAGGGTTTCGGCTCCATCGGTTCCTTTGAGTCCAACCCTGCCGCCCATGCCCGCCAGGGGGTTGACAATTAACCCGACTGTTTTCATCGGCGGGTAATGTGCAGGGCAGTTTTATTGACAGCCATCGCTGCTTCCCAGACCGACTCGCTTAAAGTGGGATGGGGATGAATAAGTCTGGCCAGGTCAGTTGCGTTAATTCCCCTGGCTATCGCCAGGGTTCCTTCCTGAATCAGGTCGGAGGAGTGCGGACCGAGAATATGCACACCTACTACTTTCTCGTCCGCCCCGGCGCTAATAATTTTCACCGCCCCCTCAGTCTCACCCTGGGTAGCCGCCTTACCGTTGGCTGAAAAAGGAAACTTACCAATTTTCAGGTTTTCCAGGCCCTGCTCCTTCGCTTCTTCTTCGCTCAACCCGACTGAAGAGAGCTCGGGATCGGTAAAAAGGCAGCTTGGCACGGCAGTGGCATCAAAGTGCGCCTGAAGTCTGGCTATATTTTCCACGGCAACAATACCCTGGTGATAGGCTGTGTGAGCCAGAAAGTAGTTTGGATAGGTAGCGTCGCCTACTGCGTAAATACCTGGCACCGATGTTTCCATCTTGCCGGTGACCCTGATCCCCCGCTGGTCATGTTCAATGCCGAGGGCCTGCAGATCCTGTTCACCAAACGAGGCTTTACGGCCGACCGCCAGGAGTACAGAATTTACATCAACAACCACTTCACCTTTTTTGCTTTCCACGGTGAGCCGATACCCCGGCCCATTATTCTCAATCTGCCTGATTGGAGAATTCATCATTATTTCCAACCCGCTTTTGCGCAAGTAAGTGGAAAGGCGGCGGACCATTTCAAGATCCATCCGGCGCAGTAGTCTTTCGCTGCGATGAACAATTGTTACCTTTACTCCGAACCCGGAAAATATTGACGCCATTTCAAGAGCAATTACTCCCCCGCCGATCACAGCCATCGTCTCGGGCAGCTCTTCAAGAGCCAGGGCTTCCCTGGAGGTCATAATACCTGGCAGATCAATTCCCGGTGTCGGAGGAATTACTTCATCGCTTCCGGTTGCCAGGATTATATTATCGGTTTTTAGTTCTTCTATACCGCCATCGTTCAGATTAACTTTTACCAGGTTCGGTCCCTGGGCCAGACCGGTTCCTTCAAACAAGTCGATTGAACCGCTTTTAACCATCTCATAAATATGACCGACCAGCTCTTTGACCACTTCCTGCTTCTTCTTTTGCAAACGGGGGTAGTCAAACCGCAGTTCCTGGAAGGTAAACCCAAAATCACCTGCGCTTTTCAGCCGGCGATACATGGCAGCCCCATGGGTCAACACCTTGGTTGGAATACAACCGTGGTTTAAACAGATTCCCCCCAGGGTATCTTTTTCGACCAGTGCAGTTTTTAAACCGAGGGAACCCGCTCGCAGGGCTGCCAGGTATCCCCCCGGTCCGCCACCGATTATAACAACCTGATATTGTTTACTCATCCAGACCACTCCTTAACAGCTTATTTGAAACATTGCCTGTATATCACTTTAAAACCTACTCTCCCGACTGCTGAAAACTGCCGGGATAATCATTGAAAATGCTTTAACCAAAGCCCTGGTCATTCTTTCATAGCTGATGTCATAGCCAAGATCAAGCAAACCGGCTGCTTTCTTACCCAGATCCGGCAACCGGTTGGCAGCAGCTGAACCCTGCTGCTTATTGAGCACTTTTTGATAAAGTTCCTGATCGAGGTGAAAGAGTATTGAACCGTGCTGCAGAACTATGCCTTCTCTTCGCAGCTGGGCGCTGCCAACCACTTTTTTCCCATTAACCTGAATTTCGTAAGCCGAGGGGGTATCAAAGCAAGCACCGGGAGCTAAATTTGGACGGTCAGCCTTTTCAGGAGTCAGCGCGGCAGTAATGTTGAGCAAAGTGAATGCCGTAACAATTCCTCGGCTGATCGAGCGGTAAGCATCGATCACTCCGCCGCGATCAATAAATGGATGCACTTCAGGAACTACAATACTGTAGGTTAGCTCGTCGGCATGCAGTACAGCCCTTCCTCCGGTCGGCCGGCGGACTACATCTATATCCAGGGCCCGGCAGGCTTCCAGATCGGCCACCTCATTTTCATTCTGAAAATAACCGAGTGATAAAGCCGGGGGCGACCAGCGATAAAGACGTAATACAGGGGGGCTGTATCCCTCTGCCACTTCTTCCAGCAGTTCCAGATCGCGTTCCATGTTCATCTTTCCAGGCAGGGGCGGATCTATAACCAGCCGCCACTGATAGCGCATAAGTCCGTTACCCCCTAACAGTTGAATTAACCCCGGAGTTGAGCAGTAAATCTTCGAGCGCTGCTTTTCTTTCAACAGCAGTCAGCGGGCGATGATAGTTGTAGATTACCCCTCCCGGCCTTTCATCATAATAGGGACGATTACAGCCAGGGCAACCGCTTGTTTCAAAGGCGTTTCCATCGGCCAGGAGCAACTGAAGTTCCGATTCAGGCAAGCCGAAGTGAACGAGGCGGCCATTTTTGAAGGTCAGATCTTCCAGACTGACCGCACCCCGGCGCAGTAAAAACGATGCTGCCTGAATACGCCGGTAAGAATCAAGGGGCGGAGGGCTTGCCCCGGCCAACGGGGTGCCGCGCAGCGGAACAAAAGCAAAAAGGGCTACGGTTATTCTAGCCTGGCAAAGCCGGTTAATCAGGACAAGTGCTTCAGCTTCGGTTTCACCGAGACCGCAGATAAGATGCGTGCTCAAACGTCCGGGATAACGTTCTGCACAATCCAGTAACAACTGAAACCGCGGCTGTTGCAGCCCCCCTTTGATTCGTTGAAAAGCTTCTGGGTTGATCACATCGATGGAGATACTGATTCTTTCCACTCCAAGAGCAAAGAGGGTTGCTGCTTCTTCAAACCCGCTGATCCAGGCCGACAGGGACAGGGGCAGATTGCTTGCAGACCGGATTTGTTCGATCTGCCGGTGCAGAGTTTTAATCCCATCATCATGCCGGACCGATTGCAAACAGATCCGCTGTAAACCTTCACTGGCAGCACCACTCAGCTTTCCGGCCAGGGCAGACCAGTTATACTCAGGCCAGCTTATTCGCCCCAGCCTTTTCAGCGCTTCATTATCACCCATTCCCTGGGGGCAGAAAGCGCAATTCATCAGACAGCGGTAACCTGATAGCAGGTAAGCCGTCGTAGGGTAAACATCCATTTTAATTCCGCTCAGGCCCAAGCAGGCAGCGGTACCGGCAGACAATCGAATCATAACGAACAACACTCTCCAGATTTACTGATGGTTAAACCTAGCGCTGTCGCCCGGCGACGGGCAGCAGGGGCGGGAATAACAATTTTGTTTACCCCTGCTTCCAGGGCCAGGGGGTCAAGCTCTTCACGGTATCGTCCTCCCGGTCTCATGCAGCCAAGGTAGAGCGGGGTCCGGGGGAAATGCAGGCGGGCTGCAGCAATAAATGCAGCCACATCAGTCGGCTCAGGTGAAGAGAATTCTGCAAAAGCGGTATTTCTTGTAGGCCGAAAAACAATCAGACTTAGTGCTTCAACCGCTTCTTTTTTTAGAATCTGCAACGTTTTATATTCACTCTCAATCCGACCCTGGTCAAGTCCGATACATATATGGGGAACTACAGTAATGTAACGGTTTAAGGCACGATAAGCCTTTAGATAATCCTGAACGGTAGCCCGGGTGTGGTAAACTTTATTAATCACCCGGTCATCGCCAACAAAGTCAAAAGAGACTACCGTCGCTACCTGGGCAAGGAGTCGGGCATCATCTTCACCGACCAACCCGGTATGCAAGTTTAATGGCCCGCGGCGAGCCAGCTCTTTTAGTTCGACGATTCGCTCAGACAGGGGAACCCGGCCCAGGGAAGTACAACCCCCGGAGACCAGGTAACTTGTTTCAGCTTTGCTGCTCTGACCAACCTGTAATACCTGTTCCAGGGGGGTCATCTGCTGCAAGTAAGATCCATTACAGTGAGCGCACCGCAATTCACATTGATCACCGGTAACGGTTACCGGTAAAGTCCGGTTGGGCAGGACGAATTCAACCTGGTCGGGGAAAAATGTTCTCCTGACCTGCCAGGCTTTTTTAAGCAGATCTTTAACGTTCTCTTTTACTTCACTCATGTTACTCATCAGTCTCCGCTAATCATAAACCTGCAGATCAATTGTTACTGTCTGCTTGCCGATATTATACTAAAAAAAATGGGGCAGGGGGACTAAGCCCCCATACCCCGTCCACAGCCTTAGTTTATGTTTTCTTCCAGCGCAGCAGCGGGCTACGGGCAGCGCGAACTTCATCAAGTCGGCCAACGACAGTGTTGTAAGGGCCGTGGGCAACTTTTTCAGCATTTTCTTCAATTGCTGCTGAAATCTCTTCCATTGTTGCCGCGAAGGCATCAAGGGTTTCCTTGCTTTCAGTTTCGGTCGGCTCGATCATTAAAGCTTCTTCGACGATCAGGGGGAAGTAAACTGTTGGCGGGTGGAACCCGCGATCGAGCAGTGCTTTGGCAATATCACCGGCCCCGGCACCTTTCTTTTTCTCCGGGCGTGCGGATAAAACAAACTCGTGTTTACAGTAGCGATCATAGGGCAGATAATATTTTTTCTTCAGCAGATGCATCAGATAATTGGCATTTAATACAGCATCGCTGGAAGCCTGTTTTAATCCGGAACCACCAAGCATACGCATGTAGGTGTATGCTTTAATCGTTACCCCGAAGTTGCCGTAAAAGGAATGCATCTTGCCAATACTCTGCGGCAAATCGTAGTTTAGGTAATAGCTGTTATCGTTCTGATCAATCAGGGGAACAGGAAGAAAGGGAACAAGTCTTTCTTTAACCCCGACCGGACCGCCCCCGGGGCCGCCCCCGCCATGTGGAGTAGAAAGGGTCTTGTGTATATTCAGGTGAACCACATCGAAACCCATATCGCCAGGACGAATATAACCCATAATTGCATTCATATTGGCCCCGTCATAGTAAAGTAAACCACCGGCCTCGTGGACTGCCCTGGCAATTTCAACAATCTCTTCTTCGAAGAGACCAAGGGTGCTCGGATTGGTCAGCATCAGGGCTGAGGTAGTTTCATCAACCGCAGCTTTTAACGCTTCAAGATCAACCAGGCCGCGTTCATCACAGGGAATCTGAATCACGTCATACCCGGCCATGCTTACCGTCGCCGGGTTGGTGCCGTGAGCTGAAAGGGGAATCAACACCTTGTTGCGCTGCTTATCACCGCGGCTGCGGTGGTAAGCCTGAATTAACATCAGCCCGGTCAGTTCTCCGTGCGCTCCTGCTGCCGGCTGCAAGGTAAACCGATCCATTCCGGTTAATTCTTTCAAACCCTGTTCCATGTTGTAAAGCAGCTCCAGTGCTCCCTGCACCGTTTCTTCCGGCTGGCAGGGATGCAGATAGGCAAAGCCGGGTAACCCGGCTGCTTCCTCATTAACCTTTGGGTTATACTTCATTGTGCAGGAGCCGAGTGGGTAAAAACCTGTGTCAACACCGAAATTGCGGGTCGATAATTCCGTGTAATGGCGGACTACATCAACCTCGGACAGTTCAGGCAATTCAAGGGCTTCGGTCCTCTGTAAGGACTGGGGGATTATTTGCTCCAGCGGTTTTTCAGGAACATCGCAGGCTGGCAGAGAAAATCCCCGGCGTCCTGAACGACTGATTTCAAAAAGCAGGGTTTTATTCTTTCTCATTTCCATCCCTCCAGTTCCCGGACCAGGGCATCAATTTCTGCGCGAGTCCGTTTTTCAGTAACAGCAAAGAGCATTGTGTTTTTCAGATCAGGGTAATAAAGACCCAGGTCAACACCGCCTAAAATATCCTTTGCAAGCAGGTTGCGGTTCAATTCTGCCGGATTACCGGGTAGAATAACGGCAAACTCCTTAAAGTTAAGACCGGGGAAAGCTAGTTGATAACCATTGAGCGAGGTAATCTGATCTCTGGCATAATTAGCTTTTTGCAGGCACTGCTCAGCTACATCCCTGATGCCCTGCGGCCCCATCAGGGCCAAATAGACCGAGGCGGCCAGGGCAACC
>CAZCHW010000012.1:0-14861 GCA_964498375.1 uncultured Syntrophomonadaceae bacterium
GATCCGTAGGTGGAATCTTTAACCAGGTAATTAATGATATCTTCCAGTTCTCGACCAACCATGCGGCCCGTATTGATGATAAACGCATTAAAATGACCGGCATTCAAATGTTGCCAGAGGGTTAGTTTACCGATGCGACCGGCACCGTTTATACCCAGTTTTTTTCTGTTGCGCATAATTTCATTCATTGCTATACCTCCAGCTAAAGATTATATATATTTTACCGGATATCGACCGGCAAAGATACTACCGACCGTGCCATCAATCGACAGCTCATCCCCGGCTTTGATGACAAAACCGTTGAGTGTCCCAATTTTTTGCCGATCGTCGACCAGCAGCTCCTTGCAGTTTACGATACAGACTTTCCCAAGTTTTTCTGCAGCTACCGCGGCATGCGATGTAACTCCGCCGCGGCTGGTTACGAGACCGTCGCAGGCAAAGATCATCTGGATATCGTCAGGGACAGTATCCGGACGGATTAAAATTAATTTCTCCCGGGGATATTCTGCTTTTAGCTGCTCAAGATCCTGCATGTCAAAGGCTACCCGGCCGCTTAAACAGCCGCCGCCAATGCCGATTCCCCGCCCGACCATTTTCATTTCTCCCGCTTCGAGATCAAAAACAGCAGTTTTACGCGGCTGAGTAATATTCTGCTCCCTGATTTGTAAAATATAAAGATCTTCCGGGTTTTCCGATTCAAAGGTAAATTCAATTTCCTGGTTATTGAAACCGTATTTTTCAATCAGTTCGACAGCTATCTCACGCAGACGGCGGAATATGGCTGGAAAAGCTGACTCCAGCGAAATATCACTATCCCGGTAGTCGTCAGCGCGCTGGCTTTCTGAAATTGGCAGCGGATAAACCAGGCCGGCGACAATATCTTCCCCCTGGCTGCAGAGGGTAAAATCACCATAGAGGTTAATTCCCGGCTTCTTTAATTTCGGGTTGTGAGTGAAGACAACCCCCGAACCGGATTGCTTACTGCGATTACCCATGACCATCTTCTGGACCAACACCGCAGTTCCCCATTCATCAGCAATCTGCAAATGCTTGCGATAGGCAATGGCCCGGCCGGAGGACCAGGAATCAAAAATGTTGTTAATTGCCTGTTTTAGCTGCTCAAAGGGGTCTTCAATGATGTACACACCGTGATCATTGAGCGTTTTTTTATACTCAAGCGCCAGCTCTTTCATCTGGCGGGCGTTAAAATTCGACTTGCGATCAACGCCGTATTTGGCCTTTATGCGCACCATAACCTCATCAAAATAATCTCGATCAACCCCGTGCGACATACCCCAGCTTTGAATAAAACGGCGGTAGGAATCCCAACCCATCCAGGCAGTTTCCGGGTGATGATCAAGCGCCTCTGCTACTTGATCTGTCATGCCAACGTTGAGAAAGGTGCTCATCGCACCAGGCATGGAAATCGCTGTGCCGGATCGAACCGATAAAAGCATCGGCCGTTCAGGGCTGCCGTATTTTAAACCGGTTTTCTTTTCCAGGGCGCCCAAATGTCGGGAAACCAGCCTTTCCAGTTCGTAGCGCATATAGGGATGCTCAAAAACAGTTTCACGGTGGCGGTACACCTCGGTCGTAAGGACAAACCCGGGTGGAATTGGTAAATCGTAGGCTATCAGTTTTTTCAGGTAATAAGCTTTGGCTCCCAAAAAAACCTGGTTATCCATTTTTACTGTTTCCCGGTTCAACGGGCTGATCGCCAGATCGGGATTATAGCTCATCATGTTATGGATATGCGCTTCTGAATAGTTTTCCAGCATGTTGCTGATCATGTTCAGCGAACCGGAGATAAACTGATCAAGTTCCTGAACCAGAAAAGCAGAAGAAAGAATGTCGCGATAGAATTTTTCTGCCTCCCGGGCCAGTGTTTCACTATTTTCCTCGAAGATCTGGGGTATCACTATGTTGATCGTTTCATCATAAACCCGGATAAAATATTCATTAATCAGCTCTTTAATATGCTGGGCCTTAAACCGAAAGATGTTCATATACTGGCTCAGGGTAACACTGGTTGAGGTTAAGCTGTAGCGAAACATTTCCAGGGTGGAATTGAAGTTTTGATTAACCATCCCGTCAAGTTCCAGCCCCTGCTTGAATAGGACAAGAATTTCATAGATATTATTCAGTGTCTTTGCAGAAATATATTCCAGTTTCACCTCTTCAAGCAACTTCTCAAAGAGGCGTGAAGCTACCTGCTCGAGACGGTACATTAAACCGAGCGCTTCAAATTTAGGTTCTTTGTACTGACCGTACATAGATGGAATACCGGCAGCAATATGCCTTTTGTAGTAAATGGTTTCAATCGCCTCGGTCGGCTCACTTTTTAGAATTACCTCTTTGAGCACCGCCATAAACTGATAAACCTGGTTCAAGGCATCGCAAAAACGGCCCTGGTCAAGCATTCCAGCAAGAGAGGATATCTCTTCCCTGCTGAAAAAACGGCTTTTTAACAACAAGCCACTGATATCCCTGGTTTCAAAAGAATATTTTTCCAGAAGAAGCTGGTAGAGCTGGATCAGATAGAGTAAGCGCTTACGGTCGCGATCACCGGCAGGATTATCATCTTTTAAAAATTGTTCTGCTTTCTCTTCCGGTATAATCAGCAGCTCACGCGGCTCAAGCTGAAAATGTGTACAGGCTTTTCTGATTAACCTGTTAACCCCGGCATAAAGTTCATCATTAAAATCAATCGAAGTAATTACATCTTCGGGAAGCAGTTTTTTTAACGGTTCCAGATCCCCGCTGTACCAGAATTCGGCTATCCGGCCGACCAGCTCGATATGTGTATTGTTACTTTCCGTGTGCACTTGTTTGCGAGTAAAGTGCATCAACCGGTCTTTACGCCCGCTTAGTTCATCGATCAGGGTGCTCACATCGCGCAACCGCCCTTCGGCACCAATCTCATTAAAATAGACGGGGAAAACCCGGGCCAGCTGTTTAACCTGCTTGTAAACGGGGGCTATGTCGGCATTAAGCAGGCGGGTAATATCGCGCTGAAACAGATCGGTGTCAGCGATAAATATGCCGCCCAGCTTCAGGTTTACAACAAGGGCAGATAGTAACTTTTTAAATTTATATGGCGAAGTCTCGATCAGATCAAGCCAGATCCTGATATTCTTGACATGATTAACATTGGCGCGGATTTCCCAGTCGCCGGATATTTCAAGCTCACCCGGATAAATAAAACCGAACTCAATCAGGCGCTGCATGTAATGAGCGGTCAGCCGGTGATCATCTTTTTCAACGATCTCTTTGCCAAGAGTAAATAGACAATCTAGCACTGTATCGGTTTGCTGATCCTTAAACTCGCCGAAAAGCGAAAATAGCAGGTCAACGTAGCGATCAAGGGCATCTCCGCTAAGTTCATCGAGCGCATCTTTTAACAGCCGGTTCAAATCATAAAGCAGGTGTTTTTTCAGCTGCGCCATGCCCGGCAGGTGGAGCAGGTAAAGCAGGTAGTAGGTTTTTTCCACCGAATAGGTAAATTCCTCACTGAAATGTCGGAAATGATTGGCCAGATCATTAAAGAAAAGATTGGCGCTGATCTCGTCCCAGCCCCGGGCCTTGCTGATATTTTCTTCCAATTCATCAAAAAAAGGCTTTCCGATTCGGTTGATTTTATCCCGGTAACCTTCCTGAAACAGGTCTGCCTTACCGGCAAACCAGGCTTCAGTATCAGTTGTCTCGCGCCAGTAGGAAAGACTGGCCTGCAGCGCTGTTCTGGTTAACCTGTTCACCGTATCGCTGAATTGCGTTACTTTAGCTGCCCGGGCCAGGTACTTTTTAAAATAGCCGGCATTCCGGGTAAAAACAGCCTGACGCTTGTTCATTTCCCGATCAATTAGCTCCAGGGCCCGGCTGACCACCAGGTCGGGGTAACTGCCCTGGTTGAGAAGCCGGTCTATAAACTTGAAGAGAGTTTTGACCAGCTGTTCATACTGGTTGGAGTCAAGGGGTCGTTCAAATAGCTCGGTGAAAAGAGAGAGCAAAAAGAGCAGTGCCTCTTCTGCTTCTTCGATGGTGCTGTAGAGCCACAGGTCTGTCAGGCTGATTGTATGCAGGTTTTCAATGATAAAATCGTAATTGGGATGGGGATGATTATACTCGGTAAACAGCTCGGCAGTGCGTTTATTAATGCCCCAGTATTCCCCGGATAAAGAGACAAACCAGTTGTGTCGTTCAGGGAGCTCGGTCAGCTCATGCCTGGTCTCAGCCAGGTTTGCCTCCAGCGCCCTGGATTGAAAACCCGATTCCATAACTGCCACACCTCGGTTAATAAAATATGCTCTTAATAGTATACCATGAGCAGCCCTTAAATGTCGGCGGGCTTATCAACCAGTGCAGCGGCAGCACGGTCGACCAGGACAGTAACGTTTCGGTGCAGCTGCAGCAATGAAGCGGGAACAGCAGTACTGACCAGGCCGCTTACGGTGTCACGAATCGCTTCTGCCTTGGTTATTCCTGAGGCAAGGAGAACTACCTGCCGAGCTTGCATAATTGAACCCAGGCCCATGGTTATGGCCCGGCGGGGCACTTCGTCAGTTGAACTGAAAAAGCGGCTGTTTGCTTCGATTGTTTCAGCGCTCAACTTAACCAGGTGTGTGCCAACCTTTAACTGGCGTGCCGGTTCGTTAAATCCGATATGCCCGTTAACGCCAATTCCAAGGATTTGCAGGTCTATCCCACCTTTTGCCTTGATGCGGCGGTCATATTCCAGACACTCACTGACAGGATCGGCAGAACAACCCGAAGGTATGTTGATTTGGCTGCTGTTGATGTTAACCTGGCTAAACAGGTGACGTTCCATAAAGTAGCGGTAGCTTTGCGGATGATCTCCCGGCAGATCGAGATATTCATCGAGGTTAAAGGTGGTAACAGCGCTGAAATCAAGGGCCCTTTCCCTGTGCAACCTGGACAGCGCGGCATATAATCCTTCGGGGGTAGACCCGGTAGCCAGCCCAAGCACCAGGTCTGCTTTTTTTTTCAGGGCATCAACAACGAGGTTAGCCGCCTGCTGGCTTAACTGTTCGTAATTATCTGTGATCACTAATTTCAAGGGAGCAACTTCCTTTCTGCCTTAAAATATTTCTTCTTTCTCTTCAGTCGTGTAAAAAAGAGCCATGACCTGTTCATTGTCAACAGCGGCATCGGTGTTGAGCAGAACTTTTTCAGCCACCTGCCGGTCGTGGATAGCCTTCCGGGTTAAATCAGCTATTTTAGCCGGTATTCCGGCATTGGCAACCATTTGCTTAACCTGATCAAATAGATCTTTGCAACCGTACAGGTAAACTCCTTCGTCAAGGATTTTCGCGGCAATCATTTTTTTAAATTCATCAAATTGGAGCTGACGCTCAACCAGATCGAGATCCTTAATGATGTAGTCTAACTCTTCCTTGATGGCCGGATTGACGAGCATGTTGTACTTTTCCCGGTAAAACAGGGCATCGAGCTCAGCTACAGCATCGCTGGAAAGTCCATCGGTAATGACAATAATATCAAGGTCAGAACCCCGGACCAACTCACCGGTTGACCCTTCCGGGCGCGGTTCGGCGTGAGCCATGTTAAATACAACATCACCGGCGATAATGAAGCACGTTTGACGAAGCAGACGCCCCCTGTCGCTGTGATTGCTGACCAGGCGGCCGATTGTTTGACGGGCCAGGTTTATTTTCATAGCACTTATCCGGGCAATATCTTTCTGCAGACGGGAAGCTTCCCTGGACAAACTTTGCTGCCGGCCAGCAAGCCCTACTATAGTATAATTGAGGAATTCACGCATAATCGAAGGTGACAGACGAGCATAACCTTCCACCTTAGCATCAAGCCGCAGATAACGTCGCCCGATGATCACGGTTGCAAAGGCCGGTTCAACACTGCAGGTCTGCCAGGCAGCCAGGGTGTTGCCTCGAAAGCAGGGAACTAGATCTTTGCCGATCAGGGGTCCTCCCTGCAGCAGACTTATAATCGCCTGCATTAGTTCTCCTGCTCAAGGCTGGCCAGATCACAACTCTGGCGCACCTTGATTACTGTATTTTCCGGATAATAGCCCCTGGCCGTGCCGTTCGGATAAAGCAGTACTTTCTTCGCCAGCAGGGTCCCGGGCGTGGTAACACTGTTACAGCCGGTTTCCACACCGTCGCCAAGGACAGCCCCGAATTTGCGCAGGCCGGTGGAATATTCCCGACCCTGCCAGTTCAGGCTTACATTGGTAGAAGTCATTTTTAGATTAGCCAGTTTGGTTCCTGCACCAAGGTTGACCTGGCCGAGCAGGCTGTCGCCGATATAGGCAAAATGCCCGGCCTTGCTGCCGCCAAGCATGGCTGAAGACTTAATTTCCGTGGCATGACCAACCACGCAGTCGTGACCAACCAGAACATTCCCCCGGATATAAGCGCCATGACGCACCTCACTGCCGTCACCTATCCAGGCCGGACCTTTGATTAGGGCTGAAGGTTCAATTATTACGCCATCGCCGATATAAATTTGATCGTCCATTAAAAATGCACCGGCATAGATAATCGATGCTGCCTCCAAAACCTGACCGTCTATCAATGCCTTCACTTTTTTGCCGGAGTGATCGAGCAGAAAACCTGTCGTTATTACCTGGCCCCGGTAAAGCAAAGTGTTTTTTTCTACAACCGTTTTACCCCTGCGCAAACCGGAAACATTGGGATTGAGGTGTTCGGTTAAGAATGGTTTAATCGCAGGCAAACCCTGCCAGACATATTCAGCACCTGTGAATAACATACCAAAGGGGTGATTGGTCAGATCAAAAAATTTTTCAGGTTTAAACAAATAAGGACAACCTCCCTCTAACTGATTTATTTCACTTGATCAAGCCAGGTAATCAAAAGCAAGCCGGGCAAACAAGGCCGGCCCTATCCATAAAACATTCTCGTCAACATTAAATTTGGGATTATGGTGCGGGTAGGTAATTCCTTCGGCAGGGTTGCCTGTCCCAAGGGCAAAGTAAGCACCAGGCACTTTTTTCAGGTAATAAGACATATCCTCAGTACCCATGTTCGGCCTGGTAATGTTGATTAAATTCTTCCGGCCGATCACAGACACTGCTGCATCAGCGACTTTAGCGGCAAAGCAGGGGTCGTTAATTGTCGGCGGATAGCCGCCAAACACTTCCACCTCTGCTTCAGCCCGGGCAGCTGTGGCTGTTGCCGTGCATATTTCCTTCAGGCGACGGGTTACAAATTCACGATCTTCAACCCGCAGGGTCCGAAAATCTCCGCTAAATTCAACCCGTGGAGTAACGATATTAATCGCTTCCCCTCCGGCTATCTTGCCAACTGTCAGCACTTTTGGATTCAGGGGATCAGTTTCCCGGCTGACAATTTTCTGCAGGGCCAGGATCATTTCTGCAGCGATAACAATACTATCAACGCCCTGGTGAGGCAGGGCTCCGTGCGTTCCCTGCCCTTTAACCACTACCCTGAATTTCGTCGCTGCAGCCATAATCGGCCCGGGGCAAACCCCAACCTGCCCTAAGCCTACCTCGGGGAAGATCTGACCAACATGCAGTCCGTATATTGCATCAACAGCTGGATTTTCCAGACATCCATCTTTAATCATCGCTTCTGCCCCGCCATAGCCTTCTTCCCCCGGCTGGAAAAGCAGCTTAACCTGACCTTTCAGTTTATGGCGGTGTTTATGGAGGATTTCAGCGGCAGCAATCAGCATTGCCGCATGAGCATCGTGCCCGCAGGCATGCATATTCCCATTTGACGAAGCATAGGACAATCCTGTCTCTTCCTTAATCGGCAGGGCATCCATATCGGCGCGCAGGGCCAGGGTCGGGCCGTCCGTGCCACCTTCAATCAGGGCAACGATACCGGTTTGTGCCGCCCTTTGAAAACGGATGCCGATCCGGTCTAGCTGCTGCCTGATATAGGCAGAAGTTTGGTGAAGTTCAAAACCAAGTTCAGGAATTTTATGCAGATCCCGCCGCCAATCGATCACCTGGCCGGCTAGCTCTTTAGCTTCTTCGGTTAAAAAATCCAGTTCGGGCATTTAAGTTACTTCCTTCCTGCTTGCTTGCTGTTATTAAGAAATTTATTTTCCGGTAAGAGTTCGACAGCGCCCTGGTAAACCCCTTTTAGCTTTTCCGACAAAGGAAAAGCCGGCACCAGTAAGCCGGCCTGACCAAAACTTATTAAGTTTCAGATTCTACCTAGAGTGTTACCGTGATTTCTTTTAAAGTATCTTCCAGGCGATTAAGCACTTCATCAATAGCTTCACGGGTAATCAGCAGGGCAGGTTCGAAACGCACAGTATTGGCGCTGATTAGAGTACCGGCAACCAGGACCTTACGCTTAAAAAGCCCTGCAGCAACCTTGTAACCGTACTCAGGATCATTAAAATGCTGGCCGATCAGCAATCCCCTGCCGGTTATACCTTTGTAAATCTGCGGGTACTTAACGGTAAAATCGTTTAGCCTGGCCATGAAATAATCGCCCATTTCAGCAGCCCGTTCTGCCAGTTTGTCCCGCAGGGTTACATTAATCGCGGCTATCGCCGCTGCACAGGCCAGAGGATTACCTCCGGTGGTGGTAGTGTGCATGAAGGGGTTGGGGTCTTCAAAGGCTTTCCAAATCCGGCTGTTGCCCATGAATGCACCGATCGGCATAACCCCGCCACCAAGCGACTTGGCAACGCAGAGGATATCGGGAACAATTCCCCAGTGTTCCACACCCCACAACTTGCCGGTCCTGCCCATGCCGGTTTGAACCTCATCGCAAATCAGCAAAATTTCATAACGGTCACAGATTTCCCTCACCCTGGGCCAGTATTCATCAGGAGGCACAATTGCTCCCGCTTCGGCCTGAATTGGTTCAGCAATAAAGGCGGCAATTTCTATACCCACCTTGGCACAGATATCCAGCTGTTTGTCCAGGGCATCGGCATCGCCAAAAGGCACATAAAAAGTTTGCCCACCGAAAGGTTGCAGGGCCTGCCGGAAGTCCTTTTTACCCATTACGCTCAGGGAACCGTGAGTTTTACCATGAAAGGCGGCAACAGTTGAGATAAAATTATGCTTGCCCGTGTAAAGCCTGGCAATTTTTAGCGCACCTTCAATTGTTTCAGTTCCGCTGTTGACAAAAAAGGCATGATCAATATCGCCGGGGGTGATCTTAGCCAGCAGGCGGGCCAGTACTCCACGCAGGGGATCCATCAATTCCTGACTGGGAATACCAGATTTACCGGCTTGGGCCCGGACAGCCTCAACAACCTCAGGATGTGACCAGCCCAGGTCGAGGGCGCCGTAACCACCAAGGCAGTCGATGTACTCCTGGCCAAACACGTCATAATAGTAGATCCCCTGACCCCGCCACTCAGTTCCGGCGTAATCACCTGCTTCGGTAACCGATTTACGGTATTCCACCCAGCCCCTGTTAAAGTGGTTAACAAAGTTGTCTACCGTTTCTTTAGAGATCTCCTGCGCTGTCTTCTCGTCTAACTCTTCCCGGCCGATGATTTCCAGCCACCGCACTGCATAATCCATTGCTTCCTGGTAGTGCTCCATTGCTTAAACCCGCTCCTTTCGGTTTTCAAATAAAAACCTCAACCGCTGCCTTTTCCCGGGCAACCGGTAATAGTACAGTCTGAAACTAGATTAAGCAAATGCCGTGCCAAACCCCGATCAAAAAATGACCTGCCAATAAACCTTTATTGCTCAGGATTCTGCCAGTTTTTAAGCGAGTGAAGCTTTCAACCAATCACTTTTATTCTCAGTTATGCAATTAAACGGCTCTGTTTATTATTTTTAAGAAATTATTTAACCTGGCCAAAACCGCCGATCAAGCCAGGATTTCTTTTACGGCCATAATGGTTTTTTCAATATCGGCGCGCCCCACTTCTTTATTCGTGGTAAACCGAACCCGGTCGGGTTCAATGACGACTGTCAGAATTCCCCTTTGCTCCAGGGCCTCACCCAGTTCGCGGATTGACATTTTAGTTGGTTTAACAATCACTATATTGGTATCCACATCATCCGGGTTAAACTCAATGCCGTCCAGGGCAGCCAGACCGTCAGCCAGAAGGCGGGCATTTTTATGATCTTCTGCGAGTCGCTCAACCATGGTTTCAAGGGCGACTATACCGGCAGCGGCAATTACCCCGGCCTGCCGCATTCCTCCACCAAGCCTTTTCCTCCATCTTCTTGCTTCTTCAATGAAATCGGCCGGACCAGCCAGAATTGATCCGACAGGAGCGCCAAGCCCTTTGGAAAGGCAGAATTGGATCGAGGTGGTACAGGCTGTAAATTCTTTAACCGGTACCCCGGATGCGATCGAGGCATTAAAGATGCGGGCTCCGTCAAGATGAACTGGTATATTGTGGCGAGATGCCACCTGATAAACTGCCTGCATATCTGCAAGCGGTACCACTGTGCCTCCGGCCCGGTTGTGGGTGTTTTCCAGGCAAATCAGCGATGTTGGCGGCAGATGAATATCGTCCTGCCTGATCGCCCATTCAACCAGCGAAGCAGGCAGAGAACCTCTCACCCCGGGAAGAGGGCGGGGCTGCACTCCGGCAAAAACCGAGGCTGCGGCAACTTCGTAGTAATAAATATGTGAATCGGCTTCTAAAATTATTTCCGTTCCCGGGCTGGTGTGAGTGAGGACGGCAATCTGGTTCCCCATGGTTCCGCTCGGAACAAACATAGCTGCTTCCTTCCCCATCATTTCTGCAGCCAGGTTTTGCAAACGATTAATTGAGGGGTCTTCCCCGTATACATCATCACCTACCTCTGCTTCTGCCATGGCCTTGCGCATTGCTTCAGTCGGCATGGTAATCGTATCACTGCGTAAATCAATCATTAGCTTTCCTCCTTCTTGAAATGCAGAATGAACATCTTGTAGCATACCCGCATCCTGCTCACTCTGCAAGCTACACTTTGGGGATACTAAAAAAGAATGTTGCCCCCTGCCCTTCTTTACCTTCTGCCCAGATTTCTCCGTCATGGCGTTCAACAATTCGCTGGACAATACTCAGGCCAACTCCGGTGCCGGGGTAATCATCAGAGTTATGCAGGCGCTGAAAGGGGTCGAATATTCTATCATTATATGAGGGATCAAAACCGATTCCATTATCCTGGATATAGTAAAAGGGCTGTCCGTTTTGACTTGCCGAGCCAAAGGATATTTCTGCCTGTTCTACTCCGCCGGTATACTTCCAGGCATTGTCAAGCAGGTTTTCCAGGGCAATTCGCAGCAAGGCTGCATCGCCATAAGCAGTACAGCCTGGCTCAATGTTAAAGTTCACCTGCCGGTCAGGCTCTTTTTCCTGCAAGTATAGGGCGTATGCTTTAACCATAAAGCTGAGATCAACCTGATCCCGGTGCAGTTCCTGGCGAGTTACCCGGGAAAGCTTGAGCAGGTCGTCGATCAGCTCGTTCATGCGCTGACCTGCTTTAACTACCCGCTCGAGATAGTTGCGGCCCCGTTGATCCAGAAGGTCTCCGTAATCATTCAGGACAGCTTCACTAAAACCGTTGATACTGCGTAAAGGAGCGCGCAGGTCATGCGACACTGAATAGGTAAAAGCAGCGAGCTCACGGTTGGCTCTGCTCAGTTCGGCAGTTCTTTCATGAACCCGCTTTTCCAGATCCTCATTCAGGGACTTCAGATTGGCTTCAGCTACCTTTAGATCAGTAATATCCAGAGCAGTGTCCAACACCCCGATAATCTCACCCTGATCATTAAAAACAGGCGAACCGGTCATTTTCCAGATCCGCCCATCTTCATATTTAATCACCCCTTCAGTAATATGGCCCGTTTGAAGCGCCTTTATAACCGGACAGCCGGCACAGGGTTCGCTGCGGTTGTGCATTGCTTCATAACAGGTCCGGCCCAGGCCCAGGGTCCGTTCGGGATCATCCTCGCGGGTTTTAAAAGCGGCCCGATTAGTCCAGATAATCTTCATGTCACAATCCATATAGGTTACCCGCTCAGCCAGGTTTTCCAAAATCATACTTTTTTCCCGCTGTTCTTTTTCCAGAGCTTCCTGCTGGCGTTTCCGTTCGGTGATATCCTTCGAAACCGTGAGAATGCCGACCGGTTCATCTTTATGGTCTTTGATAAAAGAAAGAGTATTTTCAACCCAAATTGTTGATCCATCTTTGCGATACTCTTCCAGTTCCAGGCAAATTGTCCGGTCAGGTTTATTTTTTCCTTCCGCTATAAGCTGCATTTCGTGAACAAATGTATTTAAGGCCAGTTCAAGTGAGGCCGGGGTAAGTGTTTGTTCGAGATTACGCTGCATTGCTTCTTCAGGAGTAAAACCCTGCAGTTTGTAAATCGATGGGCTGACATACCTGTATTTTAAATCCATATCAAGCACCGTAATTGCGTCAGCAGTGTTTTCGGCAATAATCCTGTATTTTTCCTCGCTTTCCAGCAGCTCGCTTTTTGTCTCCCTGCTCTTGTAAAAGAGGTAAATGATCCCGGCTACTGCTAGAGAAAACAGAAGCAGCAGGTAATTTGCCGCACTGCTGCGCTGGGCAATCAGCACCTGCAGGTCACTCAGGTATACTCCGGTGCCGATAATCCAGCCCCAGGGTTCATAAGCAGCTACAAAGGAAAGTTTTTCCTCGTTACGATCTGCTTGATCGTAATATTGCCAGGAATAGGTGAGATGACCGGACCCCTCTTCCCGGGCAAGCTGGATAAAGCGGTCAAACAGGTTGTAGAGATCAAGTTCGGCCTGGTCTTCAGAATCGGTCAGCACCTTGCCCTCCAGATCGGGACGAAAGGGGTGCACGATGGTCGTGTAATTATAATCAACGATCCAGAAATAATCGAGATCGCGGGGTCCGTATTTCAGAGCCCGGATCAGCTTAATTGCTTCAGCCTGTGCTTCGGCTTCACTGATCAACCCCTGTTGTTCCAGGGCATGAAAATGTTCGAATATCGACAGACCGAGGTCAACCATCTCCTCGGTCTGTCTTTGCTTTTCACTGTAAATGTCGTCTTCAAGCATGGGAATAATCAGAAATCGGTAAACAAATAGAATTATAACCAGGGCGGCAAAAATCATCAGCATTAGTGTCAGATGCCGGTTATGCTTTTTCAGGATGGATATAATTCCGGTCACGCTGGCTGCCAACCCTTCCCTTTTCTGTTCCTCATCTATACTGCCGGAGGATTGATATTTAACTAATTCTCCGCTGTTCCTGATCTTCCTGTCAGCTTTTACATTTTCTTGTTTGTACGCCTATGTTCAACCTGCCGGCAGTTGACCAGGCTCATCCGGCAGGATCGAGAATTTCTTTCAGCCTGGCAGGGTAATCAGTAATAATTGCCTCGATCCCACCGGCTACCATCATTTCCATGTATAGCGGATCATTAACAGTCCAGGTGTAAACAGGCAGCTGATGCTCTTTAAAACCACTGACAATTTCCGGGTATTGCAGATGATAAAAGAAGGGGTGTACGGAATAGCAGCCGAGCGATTTTGCATAATGCCACGGTTCATAAAGGCCGGCATAATAGAGAATACCAGTACGCAGTTCAGGGTTCAGTTCGCGGCAGGTAACCAGGCTGTAGTGGTTAAAGGAGGAAATAATTACTCTTTCAAAAAGATCATACCGGTCGATTAATTTCAGAACCGCTTCTTCAAGGCCAGGATAGGCGATAACACCACTTTTCAATTCCAGGTTGAACAACAGGCTGGTTGTGGCAAATTCGGCAAAAACCTCATCCAGGGCAGGAATTTTTTCTCCGGCGAAGCTTTGGTTAAACCAGCTTCCGGCATTAAGTTTTTTTAGTTCGGCCAGGGTAAAATCTTTCACCAGCCCACTGGTGTCAGTGGTACGATCCAGCTTTTCGTCGTGCATCACCACAGGAATACCGTCTTTGCTAAGCTGCAGGTCAAGCTCCAGCCCGTCGGCTCCGGCCTGGAGCGCCAGGCGAAAAGCAGACAAGGTATTTTCCGGCGCCCGGCTATTATCCCCGCGGTGAGCAATGTTCAGGGTCTTATGCAAAGGAAGCCCTCCTTACTGTTTCTGCCGTTACTATAACACCTGCTGTTGTTCTGAATCAAGATGCCTGAATAAAAGGTCAAGTTTTCAGCAGAAAACGCATCCTTTTGTTTCACTTGTATTATCAGCCCCGGAGTGCTATGCTATGAGTGACAATTAAATATCATAGCTAAGGGGAGCTGGGGGAACCCGGCTGAGAAAGAGCTGATTCTGCTCTGACCCTTTAACCTGATCTGGGTAATGCCAGCGGAGGGATAGGTTTGCAAGAGAACCCTGAACTGTCGCCCCGCGGGCGACAGTTTTATATTACAGGAGGTTTGCTGTTGACTAATCGAACTAATATATCCCGCTCTCTGCCAGCACTGGTAGTTTTGGTTGCGCTGCTGCTGCTCTGGGAAGCGGTGGTCCGGCTGACAGCAGTTCCTGCGTACATTCTACCGGCGCCAACCGCGATCCTGTCCGCGCTCATTGAAAACCGCAGTCTGCTGTTGATGCACACCGGAGTAACCTGCAAAGCTGTAGCCGGGGGCTTATCACTGGCCCTGGCTGCCGCGCTTTTTATCGCCCTGTTGATCGACCGCAGCCATTGGATCAGGCAGGCTTTTTACCCGCTTTTGGTTATCTCCCAGGCGGTGCCAATTTTTGCCCTGGCCCCGCTGATTTTGATCTGGTTCGGTGCCGGTTTGCTGCCAAAAGTAATGATTGTTGCCCTGGTCTGTTTCTTTCCCCTGGTTATTAACCTGGCTGAAGGGTTAAGCCAGGTTGACCCGGAAGCGCTCGATTTGATGCAAACCATGAAGGCAAACAGGTGGTTGACTTTAACTTCCCTGCAAATTCCCGCTACCCTGCCCTA
>CAZCHW010000013.1:0-14662 GCA_964498375.1 uncultured Syntrophomonadaceae bacterium
ATTTTACTTCCCTGGTCAGGCAGCCGGTCTTCAGATTAAGTTCCCGCCGGTAATCCAGCAGGGTTCCATTATTCATGCTGAAGCGTTCACTACCGATATAAAGCTCAATAATCTTGCTATCTGTTACATTAAGCATGGTTTGTGTGTTTTCTGCATAGCCAAAGCCTCTTTCGGCATGGGGAATGGGCACCGATTCATAAAAACCGTTGAGATAAGTGCCGTTATTTGTCCGGCAGTCAGTTTCAGCCAGCCCTTCTTCAAAACTGCCGCGCATGCCAAGATACCCATTGCTGAGGGCGAAAATTGATTCATTAAAAAGATTGTTCTTCAGAGAATATTCATCCTCAACGATTTTCCAAGGATCTGCCTTGAATAGTAAATCTTGCTCCCTAGTTAACTGCTTCACTGTTCGATACCATGCCCTTCTAACTTAAATTATTACCAGTCAGCCTTTATGATATAACCTGCCTGCCCGGTCTGCAAGGCCGGGCAGGCATTTACAGCAAACAGAATTCTAACCTTCCGGCTTATTCAGTCGGAAAACCGGTTAAATCGGCAAGATCGAGCTCGAGCTCTTCCAAAGCATCCGCAGCGTTACGCTGCCCGGTTATTACATCGTGAACCGCCCGGAAGAAAAGCTCAGAAACTGCAGCATAGCGAGGTGCTGTCGCTGTCGAGGGACGGGCTACTGCATTGATAAACACGTCATAGAGGCTGTCAAAAAACGGGGCAGCTGCCAGAACCTCTGGATCATCATAGAGGTTCATGATGGTCGGGTTAAAAGTCCCCTCAATAGCGCGGTACTTTTGCCCTTCCGCTGAAGCCATATACAGGGCTACATCAGCCGCGATTTCCGGGTGATTGCTGTAATTGCTGACCGCCAGTTGCCAGCCACCAAGAGTTGCCGCTCCTGCTCCACTTTTGCCGGCAGGCAGAGGAGAGACATCAAAAAGATCTTTAACAGCACTATCGTCAGCCATACTGGTAGCATATGCGTAAGGCCAGTTTCGCATGAAAGCGGCATTACCGGCATGCCATACGGCTCGCGATTCTTCTTCAGCCATGGTAGTTACCCCTTCAGGGGATATTGTGCCAACCCATCCGGCTGCCTGCTCAATAATTTCAATGGCATTGGGGTTATTCACCGTAATTACCCCTTCGGGGCTGATGATTGTTCCACCGTCATTTGAGGCGATCCACTCGAGAGCATCGCAGGTCAGACCTTCATAGGCATTGCCCTGCCAGACAAAACCCCAGAAATCTGAGTTTCCTTCGGCTCGTTCTCCTTCCTGGATTATCGAGGCATATTCTTCCAGCTCGTCCCAGGTTTGCGGAGGCTGCAGATCATACTTCTCCAGCAGATCGGTGCGATAATAGAGCAGTCCTGCATCGGTAAACCAGGGGATACCGACCAGGCGGCCGTCAACAGTGTTGTTTTCAATAATTGCCGGAAAATGTTCACCCGCTACTTCATCAGCACCATACTCATAGAGATCGACAAAGTGCTCAGCCATGTCACCAGGCCAGATTACGTCGATCTGGTAAATGTCAACCTCAGAGCTCTGGGCTTCAAAAAACTGCAGGTATAACCCTTCGCGATCCTGCACCATGTCGGGAGTATCAAGAACATTTACAATTACCCCCGGGTTATCATCCATGTACATTTCAGCGAGGTCCTTGGTCAACTCAAGTTCCATGCCGACCGCTCCGGCAGCTACGGTAATTACAACTTCATCACCCTCAGGAACGTCTGCAGCATCACCGGGATCCTCTTCCACTGCTCCATCCCCACACGCTGCGATGAAGAGCATGCTTAAAACAACGAGGACTAAAAACGGGTAAAACAGTTTACTTTTCTTCATGCCTCTTCCTCCTCTTTTTTTTTACTTTTAAATAGCGGCGAACTTGCTTCCCTTTTCAGAATAAGCTATCCCCCCTTTAATGGAACTTTTTAGGTCAGAAATACAAATTAACCTTTAATTGCTCCGGCGGTCAGTCCGGCAACAATCCGGCGCTGGAAAATCAGGACCAGCACAACCAGGGGCACAGTGACCAGCACTGCTGCCGCCATAATCTCTCCAAAAGGTTCCTGCCGGGCCACAGCCCCGGTAAAATAAGCTATAGCTACCGGAACAGTCCGCGCTGCCGGATCAATTGTCGTAAAGGTTAAGGCAAAAAGATATTCATTCCAGGCTGCTATAAACGCCAATAACCCCGTGGTAACAAGTGCCGGCGCAGTCAGGGGCAGTAAAATCTTCTGAAAAGTTTGGAACGAGGTTGCCCCGTCCACCTGGGCTGATTCCATTAAAGCATCGGGCAGCTCTTTAAAAAAGGCTGTAAGCACCCATGTCGTAAATGGAAGGGTGAAGATCATGTAGGATAAAATCAAACTGAGATAGACCGGGGTATTTAAAGCATTAATTACAGCGTAAAGTCCCGTTAACACTGTAACCTGGGGAAACATGGTCATTGCCAGGATCAGGTACAATGCCGGTCTGCGCCCGCGAAATCGAAGCTTGCCAAGGGCAAAAGCAGCAAATGAGCCGGCTACCAGGGCAAGCAGGGTAGTCGATCCGGCTACAATCGAACTGTTAATCAATCCCCTGATAAAGGCCCCGTCTCGTAGCACCGTGCGGTAATTCTGCAGGGTGGGCGCAAACTCAAGGGTCTGGGGATTTCGCGGAACAGCTGTTGCCGGGGTCATAAACAGCTGTGCTTCACTTTTAAACGAAGAGTTGATTGCCCAGTAAAAGGGAAACAACAAGTAGAACAGGATCAACACTACGAGACTGTAAAATAGTGTTTTTTTGATTATATTAAAAATACCCGCATTATATTTCATTCCCGATCAACCCCCAGCGCATTGATATAAGATACAGCAAAAACAAAAATAAGAACAAATATGATCACCCCGATTGCCGAGGCCAGCCCCATATCCTTGTTGCCAATCAGTTGAAAATAGTTGTAACTGGCCATAGAGTAAGTGCTGCTGCCAAGAACAACCTGAAAAATATCGAAAACACGCAATGCATCAAGAGTTCTAAAAATCAGGGCTACAGCGATTGCCGGCTTTAAAAGAGGCAGGGTGATGGTAAAAAACTGCCTTATTTTACCGGCCCCGTCTATATCTGCCGCTTCATAAATATCAGTCGGCAACGTCTGCAGTCCGGCCAAAAGCAGCAGAGCCATAAAGGGAGTTGTTTTCCAAACATCTATTGCTACCATAGCTGTCATCTGGTAACCCCCTACAGCGAGGTAGGCAATCGGTTGTTCAATTATATTAAGCCAGTCAAAGAAGGCATTAAACATACCGATTCGGCTTGGGGCAAACATCCATTCCCACATTCGTGCTGAAACAACTGTGATCACCGCCCATGGAACAAGCATGGCAGCCCGCATCGCTCCCCGGAAGAAAAAGTTGGCATTAACCACCAGGGCAATAGCGAGGCCAAGGATTAATTCAAGTAAAACAGAAATCACCGTGAAGCTAATAGTATTTTTTACGGCATCGATAAAGTTGGGATCGGTAGCGCCCAGGACATAACGTTTCCCAAAAAGATTAAACTGATTGACCTCCCGGAAACGTCTCGGTTCACGGGGCAGGATATCAAAAGGCCTCTCATATTGAACTTCACCGGTCTCAGGGTTCACCAGGATTTCTCCATTCGCTTCGTCGACCAGCGGTTCCAACTCGGTTATGTGAATGCTGAGCAGCTGCCTGTAATTATCGAACCCGACAAAACTTACTTCCTGACCGCTCGCAAAAACCCGATCGGTAAAGCTGGTGTAAAAAACCTGGGCCAGGGGATAAAAGGCAATCAGGACAATAATCACCAGCGCCGGCAGCAGCAACCTCAACGCCAGCCTTTCTTCTGTTTTAGCCAGCAATGAAAGGCCCTTTCTTTTTAATCGCGGTGCAGCCTGATTTTTAGCTTTTTGCTCCTTCAATTAAACCAGCCCTCCCCCTTTTTGATCGGTGCTGTCACGAATAATCAACCGGTGCGGCAGCACTATTTCCCACTGTTCAATTTCCCTTCCTTCAATTAAGGTAATCAGCTGTCCAGCAGCCAGGCGCCCCATTTCGTCAATCGGTTGATGGATAGTTGTCAGGGCTGGCTGGTAGTATGAAGCCATCGGCACATCATCAAATCCGGCTACTTCTACGTCAGCTGGAACATTCAATCCCTTTTCCCTCAGGGCTTTGATTACCCCGAAAGCCATCAGGTCACAGGCGACAAAAAGCGCCTGGGGGCGTACGCCCCTTTCACACAAATCGAGGGCAACCCGGTAACCGCCCTCAGCTTCAAGGGTACCGGTAGCAACAAGGTTATCATCGTAATTGATTCCATGATCGTCAAGAGCCTGGCGGTAGCCGAAAAATCGCTTTCGACCGGTATATTCATCCTCCAGGGGGGCCCTGATCATACCAATTTTGGTTAACCCCTTGGCGATAAAGTATGCTGTCAAATCATAGGCTGCCCTGAAGTTATCGATACAAATAGAAATAATATCGCCCTGTTCATAACCTACATTAACCAGGGCGACAGGTTGCGATGAAGTAATAAAAAAATCCCGATGTTCCTGCTGAAGTTGTGAGGTAAGAAAGATGATTCCGTCGACCCGTTTATTCTTAAGCATCATAAGTAGTTCAAGCTCTTTTGCCGGGGAACCATGGGAATTACAGATAAATATGTTATAACCGCTGCTGTGGGCAATCTCCTCTATGCCCCTGACCAGCACTGAAACAAAAAGATTGGCGATATCGGTTACCACTACCCCGATAATGCCGCTCTTTTTATAGACCAGGCTTCTGGCTGCCGGATTTGGTTTAAAATCAAGCGCCCGGATTGCCTTCAGTACCTTGTCGCGTGTCTCAGGCTTAACGGGCTTGGAATTGTTGAGCACGCGAGAAACGGTGGCCTTCGAAACACCCGCCTGTTTAGCAACCTGATCAATGGTTGATGGCATAGGTACCGACCTCCTGCTCTGCTTTCATTATAGGAAACCGGTTTCCTGCTGTCAACCTTTTTTTGAATTGCCTGAATTTATGTTAACCAGCATAACTGATTTAAGCATTGCACTTAATCGTTAAGGTTCTTTTTTTCCCCCGTAGTTAAAAATATTACCTCTTCAGCAATGTTAGTCGCGTGATCAGATATCCTTTCCAGCCAGCGCCCGACAAAAAGCAGATGTGTTGCCTGGGTGATTGTTTTCGGGTTTTCCATCATAATTACCAGAAGCTCCCGGAAGATCTGGCCGAATAGTTGATCGACCTCGTCATCACTCTGCCCGACCGCCTCGGCCAGGCTAATATCTTCACGTACATAAGCATCCAGGGCCTGCTTAACCATTTTCTGGCTTAATGCTGCCATCCGTGGAATATCAACCAGGGGTTTGATCAACGGCTGGTTGCCAATACGCTGGGTTATTCTGGCAATGCTGGTAGCGTAATCGCCCATGCGTTCCAGGTCACCGATAATTTTGAACAGGGTTGCTATCCGACGCAAATCGCGAGCCATCGGTTGCTGGGTGGCAATCAGCTCCAAAATTTTTTCTTCAATTTCATGCTCCAGATCATCAATCAGATCATCTCCCTCGATAACCCGGACAGCCAGCTGCAAATCCTGCTTTTTCAGGGCATCGATCGAAAGAGCAATCGATTCTTCCACCAGGTTGCCCATTTGCCCTAATTTTTCCTGCAGCAGGTTTATCTTGGTCTCATAAACCACTTTTCGCTCAATACTATCGGTATGTTCCACTGAAAACCCTCCCCTGTTTTTCATTAACCAAATCGTCCAGTAATATAATCTTCCGTGCGCTGGTCAGACGGTCTGGTAAACAACTGGGCCGTCTCGCCCCACTCAACCATTTCGCCCTGCAGAAAGAAACCTGTATAATCGGAGATTCGCGCTGCCTGCTGCATATTATGAGTAACAATTATGATGGTGTAGTCCTGGCAGAGCTCTCTAACCAAGTCTTCAATTCGCTGGGTGGCAATCGGGTCTATAGCCGAGGTTGGCTCATCCATCAGAAGTATATCTGGCTGAACCGCCAGAGCCCTGGCAATACATAATCGCTGCTGCTGGCCTCCAGAAAGAGCAAGTGCGGGATCATGCAAACGATCTTTTACTTCATCCCAGAGGGCACTGCCACGCAAACTTTCTTCAACTATCCTGTGCAACTCATCTTTATTTTTCTGCCCGTGTATTTTTGGGCCGTACGCTACATTATCATAAATGCTTTTTGGGAAAGGATTGGGCTGCTGAAAAACCATGCCGATCTTCCTCCGGAGTTCAACCACATCTGTTCCCGGGCTGTAGATATTTTTTCCGTGGATAAAGACACTGCCCTCAAGAGATGTTCCGGGAATTAAATCGTTCATCCGGTTGAGCACACGCAAAAATGTCGATTTGCCACATCCTGAAGGACCGATCAGGGCTGCCACCCCTTTATTCTCCACTGCAATATTCACGTTAAACAGGGCCTGTTTATTACCATAGTAAAAGTTAAGCCCTTCCACTTTTACTTCGAAAGCTGAACTGTTTGTAGGTGCTGCCAGTTGTCCTGGCTCAACAGGGTCTGTAAAACTTTCTCTGATCAATTTAACTTCCGCTTGTTTTAAAATCGGTATCATCTGTAACCGGGGACCAGCCCCGCCACTCTCCTTTCACTGATGTCAAGAAGCTCAACTAGAGCCCCCTGGAAACCCGTTCCCGGTAATGTTTGCGTAACAACACCGCTGCCAGGTTGAGTAAACTAACGAGTGCAACCAGCACCAGGGCTGTCCCGTAAGCGATCGGACGAACAACAGCAAGGGCGTGGTGCTGGGTTGACATGATAAACAGGTGGTAAGGCAAAGCCATAAACTGACTTTTTATTGAGTCTGGAAGGCAGGGCAAGAAAAATGCCGCCCCGGTAGCCAAAATCGGGGCAGTTTCACCTGCTGCCCTGGCCAAACCCAAGATCGTTCCGGTTAGGATACCCGGAATAGCACGGGGCAAAACCACGGTCCGCACCACCTGCCAGCGTGTTGCCCCAAGAGCAAAAGATCCGGCCCGGTATGCGCGGGGAACCGTAACAAGTGCTTCTTCTGAAGCAGTAACCGTTACCGGAATAGTTAATAACCCCAAAGTTAAACCGGCTGCAATTAATGATGGACCGAATCCGAACAATTTTACAAAAACCGCCATACCAAAAAGGCCGAATACTATCGAAGGCACTCCGGCCAGGTTACGCAGCGCCATCCTGATTAACCTGGTTAAACGGCCCTGAACGGCATATTCATTCAGATAGATAGCTGCCGCTACCCCGAGAGGGACCGCAAATGCAACAGTGATCAGGGTCACATAGAGAGTTCCTACCAGGGCGGGGAAAATACCTCCCTCGGTCATCCCTACCCGTGGCGCTGTGGTCAGAAACTCCCAGTTGATTATCCCGATCCCCTTACTTACCAGGTCAAAGATAATAAACCCGAGAATAAATAATACGAGCACCAGTGATAATCTCATCAGCCAATAACCTACCGGTTCAAATGCTCGAATTCGATTTGCAGTGAAAGCCTTACTCTGCGCTTTCATTTGTTCACCTCCGGGCGGCGATGGATCAAAATATCGGCCAGCAAGTTGACAGCAAAGGTAATCAAAAACAACACTAGCCCGACCACAAAAAGCGCATGGAAGTGCAGCGAACCAAAAACTACATCGCCAATTTCAATCGCTATACCGGCACTTAATGTTCTTACCGAATCAAAGAACGATCCCGGCCTGGCAATCATATTACCGGTTACCATCAAAACAGTCATCGTTTCGCCAATCGCCCGCCCCATTCCAAGCATGGCTGCTGCGATAATTCCGGAAAAAGCAGCGGGAATGGTAACCTTCCAGATCGTCTGCCAGCGAGTTCCACCCAGGGCAAGTGATGCATGCCGATACTCTTTCGGAACAGCAGTTATGGCATCTTCTGCCAGGGTTATTATTGTAGGCAGGGCCATAATACCAACCAGGATTGCCCCGTTAAGAGCGTTAACCCCACTGGTCATACCGAAGAGCCTGGCAAGCAGGGGAGCCAGTACCACCAATCCGATAAACCCGAGAACCACGGAAGGTATCCCCGCTAATATTTCAACCACCGGTTTAAATATTTCTCTTTCCCGGGGTGTAGCTATTTCGGCCAGGTATGCTGCAGCAGTAATGCCGAGGGGCACGGCAAAACTTAGCGCTCCCAGGGTAACCATAATTGTTCCGATGATAAAATTAATAATGCTGTAGGTTGGCTCACCGAAAGCATCGGGGCGCCATAATCCATCCCGGAAAAATGCTGTCAGCCCAATTTCTGATAAAGCCGGGAAACTGTTCGCCAGTAATATGTATAAGATACCAGCTAAAAAAGCAATAATTGCCAGGCCGCTAATCCAGAATATTGTTTTCATAACAATTTCACTTCGCACCGGGCGTTTATACCTCCTTGTGCTCTACAGTTCCGGTTATACCGGCAAAACGCTCCCACAGCCCGTCGCTGATCAAAATAGACGGGCTGTGAAGCGTTTTCGGGGCAGTCAACTTCATCTGCTGCTCTAGTTTTACTCCAGGGCTGCCCGGTTGAAATCACGGTCGGCTTCTGTAATCGGGTAGAATCCTTCTTCAAGAACAATAGCCTCACCCTCTGAACCGGTTTCAAAAAGCAGAAAATCGAGAATTGCACCATCCGGTTTACCAGTTACAAACTGGTATAGCGGGCGGGTCAAAGGGTAGTTGCCACTGGTAACATTTTCTATTATGGTTGGTAAAAATGCTTCCGTATTATTATCCGCTGCCACTGCAAGTGCTTTAATTCCTTCCCGGTCGGCATAGCCGATTGCCGCATAGCCAATTCCTCCAATATCACCGGCAACTGCTTCTACAATATCCGAGGTTCCGGCCAGGTTGCGCATTTCGGGTGAATAATCAGCTTTCACAACGCTCTCCATAAAAAATACATAGGTTCCAGAAGTGCTCTGACGGCCATATAAGGTTACCGGCAAATCGGACCCGCCCACTTCCGACCAGTTAGTAATATCGCCCCTGTAGATTGCTCCTATCTGGTCAACCGTTAATTCATCAACCAGGTTGTCCTGGTGGACGACAACAGCAACTCCATCAACGGCAAAACGTACTGCAAACACTTCTTCACCGCGATTGGTGTTGTGTGCATCAACCTCTTCATCTTTTAAGGGACGGGAAGAGTTGGCAATATCAATATCACCGTCAATCAGGGAAGATATACCTACCCCTGACCCGCCACCGGTTACAGCAATTGACACATTGGCGTTAGCATTCATATATTCTTCAGCCAGCCTGGTCACCAGGTTTACTTCAGAATCGGACCCGGCAATCATGAGCGATCCGCTTGCACCGGGTTTCTCTTCCCCGGTTACTTCTTCGCCTGAGTCTGCAGGCATCTGATCAAAAGAATTACTTTCCCCGCATCCTGTTAAAGCGAGGGTCAAAGCAAAAAACAACAGGCCAAATTTGAACAACTGTTTTCTCTGCACTTTCATATTCCTCCCGGAAATAAAAAATTTAACCTTAATCAGCATAAGCAATCAAGGTTAAATGCACGAGAAGTTCATATTAAATTCAGGTTAAATTCAGGTTAAATTCATCACACCGGTTAAAGTTAGTAAGCCGCCGGCCCTAAAGCTTTTCCGAAACAGGAAGGGTAAAACTAAATTTTGTCCCCAGTCCTTCCCGGCTTTCCAACTTGTATTCGGCACCGTGCGCCTCCAGAATATGTTTAACAATCGACAAACCAAGGCCGGTTCCACCATCTTTTCGGGATCTGGCCTTGTCAACCCGGTAAAACCTTTCAAACACAAAGGGTATGTCAGCTGCGGGGATGCCCGGCCCGTTATCAGATATTTCAACCCGCGCTAACCCCCTTTCCGTAACCAGGCTGACTGAAATCATACCAGCCTGGTATCCATACCTGATACTATTCTCAAGAACATTAACCAGAGCCTGGCAAAGCCACTCGTAGTTGCCTTTTACATATACAACTGTATCTGGGTTATCATATGCCATTCGCACACCCTTGCGTTCTGCCTGATCACTGATCCGGCCAAGCGCATCGCTGATTAATTCACCAAGGCTGATCTCCTCTTTTTTTATCATGTCCTTCTCATTCTCAATACGGGACAAGTCGAGCAGATCATCGATTAAGGCTGAGAGACGGCAGGTTTCCCGATCAATAATCAACAAGAATTCCGCTAACTGGCTCCCGGTTAGGTTTTCATTAAGAATAGTTTCTGTGTAGCCGCGAATCGTGGTCAGTGGTGTGCGCAGTTCATGCGAAACATTTGCTGCAAATTCACTGCGCATCTTTTCCATTGACCTCATCGCGGTCACTTCATGAAAGAGTATTAAAAAACCGCTGATACTACCGGCAATAGTACTTACCGGGACGATATAGGTTTCCAGGATCACCGTGCTCGGATAGTAAAGGTTCATTTCCAGCAAACGCTGTTTTCCATCCAGCTGGGCAGCTTTAAGATATTCCAGTAGCGTGTGGTACCTGACAACATTTTGCACCGGCTTGCCGATAGCTGAACTCAGCTCAACTTCAAAAAGCTTTGCAGCAGCAGGGTTGATCAATTCAATAATTAACCTGCTGTCAGTAAATATAATCCCGCTGCCCATCGAAGAAACTACAGTTTCCAGTTTGTTCTTTTCAAACAGCACCTGGTCAATCTTTTTAGCCAGAGCAGTTCCCATCTGCCTGATATTTACAGCAAGATCTGCCAATTCATCCCGGCCTGGAACATTCAGGGTCGGGTAATAATCACCCCCGGCTATTAACCTGGATGCCCTGCTAATCTGTTCAATCGGCCCTGTAATGCCGGCAGAAATAAATAAAGCCACCATCAAAGCAACCAGCGAAGCAAGCAGCAAAGCACCAAGTAAATAAAAGATCAAACCGGTGATGGTCTCTCTAATTTGGGCCAGGGGAAGAGCCAGGCGAATAATTGACGGGGCTTTTTCCGGAGCAATATCCCCGGAGGGATAGAAGGGTATCGCCAGGTAATACATCTGTTCATCCAGGGTTATACTGTAGCGAACTGCCACCCCACGATCCTGCTTTAAAGCTTCAACGACTTCGGGGCGATCACCATGATCGTCCATCCGGGCCGGAGCTTCTGCCGAATCGGCCAGGACAATACCCTGCTTGTCAACTATCGTAATCCGTACCCCCAGCTCCTGGCCCAGCTCCTTGCACCGTAAATCAATTTCCTGCGTCTCTGCTCCCCTGCCAACCATTTCACCGATCAATGAAGCAGCAAACCTGGCCTGGTTGTAGAGATTTTCTTTTAAGTTTTGCATGTAAAAGTAGTTTAGAAACCAGATAAACGATGCCCCCATCAAAATGACAATGACGGCAATAACAAGAAGGTAACTGGCAGTCAGACGCCTGCGAATACTTTTGAACAATGGCAATCCCCCGCTTAATCACCAGTAACATTTAGGTTACCTGTATAAAATCGTTAAATCGATAGCCTACCCCGCGCACTGTTTCAATTAAATGTGGTGAAGAAGGGTCCTGCTCTATCTTTTGTCGCAGGTAACGAATGTGCACATCAACTGTCCGGGTATCAACTTCCACTTCATATCCCCAGACCCGATCAAGTAATAATTCCCGGGTTAAAACCCTGCCGGCATTATCCATCAGGAGCTGTAAAAGCAGAAACTCTTTGTGCGTAAGCGCTATTTCTTTACCATTTACCGTGACGCGGTGTTTTTCGGGGTCAAGTTTAACCGGCCCGACGCTGATCGACTTCGACAAATGTTTTGAGGGTGTCAATTCCTGATTAAGCGGCAAATTATCGAGGCGCCGCAGCATTGCCCGCACCCTGGCAATCAGTTCGCGAACACTGAAAGGTTTAACCATGTAATCATCAGCGCCCAGTTCCAGGCCCAGCACTTTATCCATTTCTTCATTGCGGGCTGAAAGAAAGATCACCGGAGCAGCTGCAGTAACGGGAAAACTCCGCAATCGTCGGCAAACTTCCAGTCCATCGAGTCCGGGCAGCATAATATCGAGAATGTACAGATCTGGTTTTTCTGCCGCAGCAAGTTCCAGAGCAGATAAACCATTGCCCGCACTGATTACCCGATAGCCCTCTTTTGTCAGGTGAAAAGTAATCAGGCGCACAATGTCTTCCTCATCCTCGACCACCATAATAGTCCGCTTGCCAAAATGATTGCCAACGTTTTTCATAGCTTGATTTTACCACAGCAACTACTTTTCTGCTTTATTTTTAATCAAGGGAGGCGTAAAATAGCAGTAGCAGAAAATTCTGTTTCGCGGACCAAAGCCACAAGAAAGCTGGTCTGGAAATGAAATCCCTGGTTGTTATTCTTTTGCTGGTGATTCTTCTGCTCATGCCGGGCAACCGGTTTTCAGGCCCTGCTGATCACTGGAAAGTGCCTGACCAGGCAACTTTTCAGTCTGCTGAAACAATAGAATCGCAGCCTGAAGCCCTGAATAACTTATTTTTTCTGAAATCAGATCGCTTTTGCATTCAACACTCTTACTTAACAATCAAGCCTTTCTGCTTACTCTCCCCAAGTGACCGGTATATCACATCCGGCCGGGTAATTTATCTTTTGATTCAGGCCCTATTAATTTAAACCACCTTTATCTGATCGGCAAATTCTTAAATTTACGATGCCGGGGTTAATTAATAATCAGAAAGGGTGGTCAAGTTAAATGGGTGAGATGGAACTTTCAATAACCATGACCTGGCTGGACTGGATTATTGTGGTCCTCTACCTTTCCGGCATGATTTATATCGGTCTATTCTTTCAAAGGCGCAACAAGAACTTTGAAGATTACTTTCTTGCCTCAAAGGGGATAACCATGCCGCTTTTAATCGGCACCCTGGTTTCCACTTTTTTTGGGCTTGATACTCTATTCGGCACTTCGGAAATCGGATTTTTTGAGGGTGTAACTGCTTTCTTTGCCTATGCTTTACCCTATACGGGGATGTATGTGGTTATGGGCTTCCTGGCGCCTAAATTCAGGGAGTTGAATAAAAATACTTTTGTCGACATCCTCGGTGAAAGCTACGGCAATTTTACCCGGGTTATCTCGGCGCTCTGTTCATTTTTTTACTCAATCAACACCATGGAGATCATGGGTATGGGTTTTATTTTTGCCCTGATTTTTAAAATTCCCTTTGCCGCCGGGGTATTTATTGCAGCAGTCATAGTTGTTGTTTACACCTACACCGGCGGTCTTTGGGCTGTAGCTACCACTGACATGGTGCAATTCCTGATCATGGCGGTAACCCTGGGGGTTGCGCTGATGATTTGCTGGACCGATGTGGGTGGCTTTGCCGGTGTCCATACCGGCCTGACAGCTTATCTGGGCGAAGATCCTTGGTACTATTTCTCTCCATCCGGCGGGTACCTGACCGCCGGAGTTATCGTTGCCTATGCACTCACTTCTTTGGCTGTTCTCTGTGAACCGGCTTTTCTCCAGCGAATTTTTGCCTCTCGCAGTCCCCGCGAAGCGCGTAACGCTCTATTAATCGGCACCCCGATCTGGACCGCCTATGAATTTGCCTGCTGTATGCTCGGTATTACCGCTGTTGCTGTTGTCGGAATGGGTCAGATGGCAGAACCACACGCTAACCAGGCTTTAATTGCAGTCGTAGCTAAATATATACCTGCCGGTTTTCTGGGGCTATTCCTGGCCGGAGTACTGGCAGCGGCGATGTCAACCGCTGATTCCTACTTTCTTGTTTCTTCTGGCAACCTGGTTTATGATATCTACCGCCCCATTTTCAAACCCAATCTTGCCGAAGAAAAACTGGTTGCATACACCAAAAGAGCGGTCCTGGTTTCTGCCGGTGTATCAGTCGCTCTGGCTTTTTACTTTGAAAGAATTATGGGGGTCTGGGTTTTTCAGGCCAGCATGATCATTAACACCGTTTTGATTCCTCTTTACATCGCAGTATTTCTTAAAAACCTAAAAATCAGCAAATTAAGTGGGGCGCTTGCCTCGGCGGTCGGTTTTTTCGGCACTATCAGCTATTACCTGCTGATTACCTTTGGCGGTTACTTCTCCGAGGACTGGGAAACTATGGTGATCGAAGTATCTGTTTTTGGTCGCACTTACGAACTCTGGCAGGAATATGGAATCTTTCTGATCCCGCCTTTTGTAATACTTGCATTCCTGATCGGTCAACTGATCGGAAAAGACCGGATCAGCGATGCCGGGAAGGAGGTCATATAAATGACCGGTTGGGATGTAGGGGTATATGTTGCCGGTTCTGTCTTAATCGTCGGGCCATTGATCGTTTTCTTCTTTTACCTGAAAGAAATTTTCCGGCACTTGCGCGAAGATGATTTTGGCAGCAAAGGAACGCCCCTATAAATAAGCAAAAGTAGAACTTCGCTATGTCAGACCAAATAGCTGGCGCCGGATAATAGTGAGACAACCCGGCGCCGGCCGGATCTTTCAGCTAACGGGCATAGGCAGCGTGGAACAGATCCAGGTATTCGTTTTCACCGAGCTGCCGGCTATTGCTTGCGGTTGATCCGTTTAATGCTGCCGTGCGGGACAGAACAGGGAAATGTTCAGGATTAACACACTCAAACTGATTAAACCGTGGAATGGCAAGCTG
>CAZCHW010000014.1:0-14341 GCA_964498375.1 uncultured Syntrophomonadaceae bacterium
ATAAAGGTAGCCAGGGTAGCCGCGCCCACATTGATCACAATCGCCGTCCTGATACCTGCAACAATAATCGGAAAGGCAAGCGGCAGCTCAATCCGGATTAAAATACGGAAGGGATTCATCCCCATCCCTCGGGCCGATTCAATAATACTGTTCGGCACAGCAACAATTCCGGCAAATGTGTTGCGCAAAATCGGCAGAATTGAGTAAAGAAATAAAGCAAATACAGCAACACGGAACCCAAGGCCTAATATGGTAAAAAAGAGAGCCAGAATTGCCAGGCTCGGAATTGTCTGTCCGATGTTAACTACATTCTCAACTCCGCGTCCAATATAATAAAGCTTTGGCCGGGAAAGCATTATCCCCACCAGCACTCCGACAGTTATAGCCCCAATCATTGAAACCACCATTAGCATCAGGTGCTGGTGCAAGCTTTTAAAAACATTTTCATAAGTCAGGGCCCGGGCAACCAGCGAATCGGTCGGGTTATTTACCGTGTAAACTACGATAGCCACACCGACCGCTATCAGCAACAGAGGCAAAAGCAGCCATCTCCAGAGTTGTCTAAACATTGCTTACTCTTCCTCCTTCACGACATTAAGCAAATCACCCAGAGTTATAGTTCCCTGGTACTGGTCATCTTCATTGACCACTGCAACAAATCCCTCCCCGCATTCCAGCATCACAGACAGGGCGTCATTCAAGGTTGCATCGCTGGTCACGGATTGGTCTATTTCCTGAATATAATCAGCGGCCACTTCACCCGCTTTACGTTTCAAGTCTGATACCCCAATAATGCCTTTCAGTTTGTTATCGCGATCAACAACCATCACCGAGTGTATATCACTTTCATCAAGCCTTTTTCGCAGATCGTTCAGCGGCATGTCAATAGGTGCAGGTTTAAATTTATTGAGGTGATCGATAATTTCATTAATTCTGATCAGGTGCAGGCGTTTGATAGATCTGTTCCGGCCAACCAGGTTAGCTACAAATTCATCTGCAGGTGTGCTAAGCAGTTCATTCGGGCTGGCTTGCTGGACCAACCGTCCATCTCGCATAACCGCAATGGTATCACCCATTTTGATCGCCTCATCAATATCATGAGTAACAAAAACAATAGTCTTACTGATTCTTTCCTGGATTCTCAGGAATTCATTCTGCAGGCGAGCCCGGGTAATCGGATCTACTGCTCCGAAAGGTTCATCCATCAACATAATCGGTGGATCTGAAACCATAGCCCTGGCTACACCAACTCTTTGTCTCTGCCCTCCACTAAGCGCGGAAGGATAACGGTGGCCGTATAATTCCGGATCCAGACCAACCAGGGTAAGCATTTCGGCTACCTTTTTCCTGGTTTTTTCTTTGGGCCATTTCTTTTCATTAGGCACTGTGGCCACATTTTCTTCAATAGTCTGGTGCGGGAAAAGACCGATCTCCTGAATTACATAGCCAATATCTAAACGCAGTTTAATCGGGTTCATTTTTAAGGCATCCTGGCCGTTTATATAAATTGAACCACTGGTTGGTTCATGGATCCGGTTGATCATTTTCATTGTAGTCGTCTTGCCGCAACCGGAAGGACCAACAAGTACACAGATATCGCCTTCATTTACTTCAAGGGTCAGATTATCAACTGCTGGAACTTTTGACCCCGGGAATTTTTTTGTTACCCCGTCAAGTTTGATCATGGCGTGCCCTCCCCTGTTCTACCTATTTCGATTAGTTTTCGCTCTCCCCAGGATAAGATAAAGTCAAACGCCAGAGCAATTATAGACACCCCGAGTGCCCCGACAATAATCATCGGCTCGTTTGAGCGGGAAATCCCCTGGAAAATCAATTCCCCCAACCCTCCGGCTCCGATGTAGGCGGCAATGGCTCCGATACCTACAATCATCACAGTCGCTGTACGGATTCCGGCCATAATCACCGGGCGAGCCAGGGGAATTTTAATTTTAGTTAAGACCCGCCACTCGGTCATGCCCATCGCAGTAGCTGATTCGATTATCGCTGGACTGATTTCCTTTATACCTGTATAAGTGTTACGCACAATTGGGAGCAGGCTGTAAAGAATCAGGGCAACGACACCGGTGGTAAAACCAATCCCAAATATTGGTACCATAAAGGCCAGCATTGCCATGCTTGGAATGGTCATCAGAATCTGGCAAACCGTTATAACCGTTATTGCAACACTCGATTTATAACTGATAATAATACCGATGATAACCGAAACAACCACCGCAATCGAGATCGAGACAATAACCAACCAAATGTGCTCGAGCAACAAATCCAAAACCAGGTCACTGCGCCTGGACAGGTAAGTGATTGTTCTCGAGAAAAGTGAAGCAAAGCCGGACCCGGAAAAGTTAATAATTGGGTAATCCAGCAGACTCATAATCAAGCAATCAACCTCCATTTCAATTTCTAAAATAAATACACATAAACCCGTATAGCAAATTCAGCACGGAGTTGAACGTATACCTCGTAGAATCGACAATAATTAGATAAGAAAACCCTGATCAGACTCAGGTTGCTGGTAAATATTGCTTTAAGGGGCTGTGCGGAAAATATTTTATTGTAACTACTTTACGATAGATTTAAACCAGTATATAATGATTATTTCATATTCAAATAGGGGAGACAAACATCAAACCATATTGTTATTAGCCAGTATATTGCCTATCTTCGAGCTTTTACGTTCATAATAACCTTCAGGCCAGTCTAGCGCAGTTAACGGTGAATAATCACTGAAAAGCAGTATGGCAGGCTATAGAAAATCGGATTAACTCTGCCCAACAGGGATAATATTTTCACTAAAAACAAGTGGATAATGCATGTTTCAGGCCGGCGGAGCTGAAGCAGTACAGTTTGAAGAAACTGGCTTTTACTATGTTATAATAAGGAAAAATTCACGGGAAGATTAATTATGAAAAGAGTAGCCTCCTATTTTGCCAACTGGCTGACAAGAAAACGAAACCTGCGGGAACCGGCAGAACGGTACCGGGTTGGCCTGGTCGAAAGCTGGGTCAGCATAGTTGGCAATATTTTTCTGACTGCAGCTAAGGTTTTTTTTGGGATCCTGACCAACAGTATCGCCCTGCTTGCCGATGCTGTGCATAGTGCTTCAGATATATTTTCATCCCTGGTGGTCCTGATCGGTTTTAGCCTGGCTAAACGAAAACCTGACCGTGAACATCCCCATGGACATGGCCGCATTGAGTATCTGGCCGGATTGGCAATTGCCATCCTGCTAATTGCAGCTGGGCTTGTTTTTGGTTACAATGCTTACCAACGCCTGCTCGAGAATATCCATGCTGAACCGAGCCTGGCAGCCATTGCGGCAGTGATCCTGTCTATTCTTATCAAGGAATTCATGTTTCATTTCTCCATCCACCTCGGTAAATTAATTGATTCGGAGACACTGCTCGGCGATGCCTGGCATCACCGCAGCGACTCATTTTCTTCGAGCCTGGTTTTAGTTGCATTAGTTGGCAATTACTTCGGCCTGCCTCGCCTGGACGCTTACCTGGGCTTCGCTGTAGCTGCATTCATAATTTATGCCGGCTATACCATTGCCGCCCAGGCCTGCAGCCGCCTGCTCGGTAAAGCTCCTGACGATGCATTAAAATTAGAAATAACTGCCTGCGCTAATGAAGTTGAAGGAGTGATTGATATTCACGATCTGGAAATCCATGATTACGGGGCTTGGAAGGTAGTGACAATGCATATCGGGGTTAACGGAAGCCTAAGTCTCGATCAGGCCCATAAAATAGCACACCAAGTCGAAGACCATGTTAGCATCTGCTGCCACTGTGATACCATAGTTCACCTGGATCCACGCTAAGGCAGAAAGGAGTTTGGTAATGTTAATTGCACTGGCCCAGCTCAACCCAACTATTGGAGCTCTGAACGAAAATGCACACCGTATAGAAGAATATTATAAACAGGCCCGGGATAAAAAAGCAGATCTTGTCGTGTTTACAGAACTGTCCCTGAGTGGGTATCCACCAAAAGACCTCTTGCTGTATGATGATTTTGTCGAACGGGAACGAGAAATTATCTCTGCAACCCTGCAAACGCTTACCACGGGCAATAACCCGCCTATAATAATCGGCGCTTCGCACTTTGAAGAAGGCAAACTGTATAACACCGCCCTGCTTCTGAGCGGAGGAAAATTAAAATCAATTCACCGGAAAACACTGTTACCAAATTACGATGTTTTTGATGAAAAGAGGTATTTTACAAGATCAGAGGATCGCCAAATTGAGACAATTGGCGACTTACCGGTGGCGATAACAATCTGCGAAGATATCTGGAATGACCGTGAATTTTTCTCTGCCCCGATTCATAATGTCGATCCGCTGGAAATAATTTTTAACCGGGGTAACGCTCGACTTCTTTTAAATCTTTCCGCATCTCCCTACAATCTGGGCAAGCACCGGCTGCGTGAAGAACTGCTGCCTTTTCTGGCTCGCAAGTATAACTGCGGAGTCATTTACTTAAATCAGGTCGGTGGTAACGATGAATTGGTTTTTGATGGTTCCAGTCTCGTTTACAATCACCTGGGGGAGTTGATATATCGCGCAGCCAGCTTTGAAGAAGACCTTTTTATTGTTGACACTGACCACTTATTTCAGCCGGCCGAACGCATTATTGCACCTGACCATGACGACATCGGCACAGTCTACCAATGCCTCTGCCTCGGCCTCGCCGACTATGTCCGTAAAACCGGTTTTAAGAAAGTAGTGCTCGGCCTGAGCGGCGGAATTGATTCAGCAGTTGTTGCTGCCCTCGCTGCCGATGCCCTGGGAACAGAGAACGTAGTCGGTCTGCTGATGCCTTCTCCCTATTCATCACAGCACAGCATCGATGATGCCGTTTGCCTGGCTGATAATATGTGCATCAAACACGAAATTATTCCGATCGATCAGCCTTTTGAGGCTTTTATTGCCCTGCTTAACCAAGGAAGTGGAACCAGGCTGGATTTGGCTGAAGAAAATTTACAAGCCCGTATCCGCGGCAATATTGTTATGCATTACTCCAACCGTTTTGGCCTGCTGGCCCTGACCACCGGCAACAAATCAGAGCTGGCTGTCGGTTACTGCACAATGTATGGTGATATGGCCGGTGGCTTGGCTGTTATCGCTGATTTGCCCAAAATGATGGTTTATGAACTGGCCGCCTACATTAACCGGCATCACGGGCGGGAAATTATACCCGCTGGAACAATCAGCAAACCACCCTCGGCCGAACTGCGGCCTGACCAGAAAGACGAAGATTCCCTGCCACCTTATAATGTATTGGACCCAATCTTACATTATTATATTGAAGAAAATTTTTCAGCCGATTTAATTGTCGAAAGGGGTTTCGATCGGGAAACCGTGGAAAAAGTTATTTTTATGGTCGATCGGGCAGAATTTAAAAGACGCCAGGCGGCGCCCGGTTTAAGGGTAACCACCCGATCTTTCGGGATGGGCCGCAGAATGCCAATTGCCCGTAGTTACGACTATACCGGACGAAGGTGAAATTAATGCATAAAGAAAAACAGTTAAACGATTATCCAGACAGCTACGATGTAGTCGTTATCGGGGCAGGCCATGCCGGTTGCGAGGCCGCCCTGGCTGCTGCCCGTCTGGGTGCAACTACATTACTGTTAACATTGAACCTCGATATGGTTGCGTTTATGGCCTGCAACCCCTCACTTGGCGGCCCGGGTAAAGGCCACCTGGTCAGGGAAATAGATGCCCTGGGTGGTGAAATGGCCCGGGTGGCTGATCGCAACTTGCTGCAGGTCCGGATGCTTAATACCGGGAAAGGACCGGCGGTACAAGCTTTAAGGGCACAGATCGACAAGTGGGGCTACCAACGCGATATGCGCCTGGCCCTTGAACAGCAAAAAGGCTTGATCATCCGTGAAGAAATGGCCGAAGCAGTGGAAATTGAAGAAGGCCGGGCAAAAGCTGTGCGTGGACGCAGCGGAGCTTTTTATCCCTGCCGGGCAATAATAATATGCAGTGGTGTTTACCTGGGTTCAGAGATATTCCTAGGCGATCTGCACTATACGGCTGCGCCGGGCAGTATTACTCCTTCTTTCAACCTTGTGAAAAACCTGCGGCAGGCCGGAATTAATTTCGATCGTTTTAAAACCGGTACTCCACCACGTGTTTACCGGCGCAGTATCGATTTCAGCAACCTGACAGAAGTGCCCGGTGAACCTAACGCTGCCGGTTTTTCCATGCTCACCAAAAGTTCACCAGGTGATCAAATCTCCTGCTGGATCACTTACACCAATAGTGCAACTCACGAGGTGATCAGGGAAAATTTCGCTGTTGCCCCAATCTACAGCGGCCTGATCAAGGGAAGAGGACCACGCTACTGCCCTTCAATAGAGGACAAAATTGTTCGTTTTGCTGACCGCGAAAGGCATCCGGTTTTCATTGAACCTGAAGGTGCTGACACCGATGAACTATACCTTCAGGGCATCTCAACCGGACTGCCCCCGGCGGTGCAGGAAAAATTTCTGCGTACCATCCCCGGATTGGAAAATGTTGAGATTATGCGCCCGGCATATGCAATCGAATATGATTACGCCCCGCCGACTCAGTTAAAGAACAGTTTGGAAACAAAAGTGATCAGCGGTCTTTTCCATGCCGGCCAGATTAACGGTACTACCGGTTATGAAGAAGCTGCTGCCCAGGGCTTAATTGCCGGTATAAACGCAGTCAAACTATTAAAACAAGAAGAACCGCTTGTTTTGAAACGCAGCGAAGCTTATATCGGGGTTATGATTGACGATCTGATCACTCGCGGGGTAAGTGAACCATATCGTATCTTCACTTCACGGAGCGAATATCGCTTAATGCTGCGCCATGACAATGCCGACCTGCGCCTCAGCGAACTGGGCCATAACACCAGATTACTCGACGATGAACGATTTTATATTTATCAGGCTAAGAAGTCTTTTATTGAAAATGAGCTGGTCCGCCTGAAAAAAACCAGGCATAACCCGGGCAGCACCATTGAAAATTTATTGCTCGAAAAAGGCTCTGCAAAGCTGCAACAGCCGCTTAGCGCCCTGGAGTTGATTCGCCGTCCGGAAATCAGCTATCCTGCCTACCTTGCCTGGGAAGGGAAAAACCTGCCAGACCTGCCCCGGGGAAGCGCAGAGGAGCTGGAAAACCAGATTAAGTATGCCGGATACCTGGAAAAACAGCAGCATATGATTGAGAAATCGAACCGTATGCAGGAGAAAACAATTCCGGCAGATTTCGATTACAGCAGAGCAACCAACCTGTCCCGTGAAGCCAGACAGAAGCTGGATGAGATTCGCCCGGCTACCCTGGGACAGGCAGGCCGAATGGAAGGAGTTACCCCGGCCGACATTGCTGTGCTGCTGCTCTACCTGGAACGACCGGAAACATTAAAATAGATTTAACCAGGGGAGGAAACCGGTGTGCCTACTAAAATTAAGCAGGACAAAGAACCTGGCTGGTATTATCGTTTAAGCACATATTTTCGCGAACATTTCGGACAGCCGGTGTACAAAATCCCGCTTGACGCCGGGTTCAATTGCCCGAACCGCGATGGAACTGTCGGCCGGGAAGGCTGTATCTACTGTTATAATCCTTCCTTTTCGCCTTTCAGCAACCGTGACAAACCCCTGTCGATCGATGAACAGCTGGCCAGAGGAAAGAAAAAAAATAAAAAAGCGGCCTATCTGGCTTACTTTCAATCGTATACCAACACCTACGCCGCCCCGGAAAAACTGGCTTTTCTTTATGACCGGGCCCTGGCCGATCCTGAAGTGATAGGCCTGAGTATTGCTACCAGACCCGATTGCGTATCTGATGCAATCCTTGACCTCCTGGAAGGTTACGCCAGACGCTGCCATCTTTGGGTTGAATATGGCCTGCAATCAGCCCATGACAGAACCCTGCAGTTAATCAACCGTGGGCATGACAGCACTGCTTTTACCCGGGCTGTAGCTGAAACCCGCAGGCGCGGCATCCTGGTTTGCGCTCACATTATACTGGGCCTGCCCGGAGAAAATAAAGAAATGTATGATGAGACAATCGAATTTTTAAATTGCAGTGGAGTTGAGGGGGTAAAATTCCATCACCTGCAGGTAATCAGGCATACCAATCTGGCCAGGCTTTATGAACGCGGCAAAGTTACCCTTTTTGAAAGCGCCGCCTCTTATATTCCGGTCATCTGCAATTGCCTGGAACGCTTAAGTCCTGCCACGGTAGTTCATCGCCTGGCCGGTCAGGTCACTTCAGCAGATCTTTTAATCGCCCCTCGTTGGCCGGAAAGTGCCGGAAGAATTGCTGCCATGGTGGAAGATGAGTTAAAACAAAGAGGCAGCTGGCAGGGCCGCTTGTACCAACAAAACAAAAACTGCAAAGGCATCTCCTGAGAAAAGGGGCCATTGCAGTTTTAATTTAGCGTCCGCGTACTAAAATAGTTTATTTCTTCAAGCCAAGAATAAACCGTGCCTCTTCAGGTGAAGCAACCGGACGGCTGTGGATCTCCGCCACTTTTACTATGCGCTCTACCAGCTGAGCATTACTTTCAGCAAGCACTCCTTTAGTGTAGTAGATATTGTCCTCAAAACCGACCCGGACATGACCACCCATAACAATCGCCGCTGTTGCCAGGGGCAGCTCAAAGCGGCCCATTCCTGCTACAGTCCAGGTACTGCCTGGCGGAATACTTTCGGAGAGATGGAGCAGATTCTTCAAAGTACCGGGAATCCCTCCCGGCACTCCCATGACAAAGTCAAAATGGAGAGGCTCGCTGAGCAAGCCCTTTTTCACCAGCTGCAGGGCATTGTTGATCATTCCCACATCGAACACTTCGACTTCCGGCTTTACCCCATATTCCTGCATTGTCCGGGCAAACTCTGCCAGGTATGCCGGTGGGTTAAGAAAAACATCATCGCCAAAATTAACCGAGCCGGTTGAAAGTGTTGCCATTTCCGGTTTCAGGTAAACCGGCTGCAGACGTTCTTCGGCACTCATCCCTACTGCACCACCTGTTGAAACCTGGACAATGGCATCGCACCTGGCTTTAATCAGGCTGATGGTCTCGGCAAAAACATCTCCCGCCTGAGTTGGGCTCTGATCGTCTTTACGCACATGAAGATGAATGATTGAAGCTCCGGCCCGGCAGCATCCTTCAGCCGCTACGGCGATCTCTGCGGGGGTAATCGGCAGGTTGGGATTATGTTCCCTCATAACTTCGGCTCCGGTCAGGGCAGCCGTAATAATCAGTTTTTCCATTTTAAATCAGTCCTCCTTGCCGGCAAAACGTGGATCCTGCACACCACGCTGCAGTTCACGGGGCACCACGCAGGTCCCACCAGCCCTTGTGACCAGCAACGGTTCCGAAAGCAAGTTACATGCCGAAGGGGTTTCTTTGATCCCGGCACTGGTAATCACTTTATAAGCCTCAAACTGCATGTGCCGGGAACTGTTGCCCACTTTATCTATCCAGCCATATATTTCCAAATAGTCTCCGGCATACACAGGTTCTTTAAATTCAATTGAATCGTAGGCAACAAAAAGTCCTTCATCCCCATCCTGCCGAATCAGCAGTTCGGTGGCAACATCACCAAAGAATTTAACCACATGGGCCCCGTCAACCAGTCCTCCGCCGTAGTGCACCTCCGCTTCACTAATCCGGACTCTAAGCATTACTTTTTCCATTCTGTGCACCTCCTTTAAGTATAAAGATCTTCAAATATCTTGCGCAGGACCGGGCTTTCCCGCATTATATTCAGAGATATGGCGGCATGGTCTTTTGTATAGCCGTTGCCGACTATCATTGTCACATCTTTCCCCACACCTTCGGCACCAAGGGCTGCAGCAGTAAAATTGGTAGCCATGCTGAAGAAATAAACGGTTCCACCATCCCTGGTAGCCAGAATTGAGGAAAGCTCGGTATTGGGAATGTTAACACAGTTGATCGTTACATCAGCCATAGAGCCGCCGGTAGCTTCTTCAACTTTTTGCATCACATCAAGAGCGCTTGCGGCATCAGCCATCAGGACAGTATCGCAATAACCAGTCGATTCGGCGCGTTTTTTACTTGCCTCCCGCGGAGCAATTCCAATGACCTGGCCTGTCACCCCGGCCCGTTTCTTCGCTTCATAAAGGCAAAGTAGTCCTGACTTGCCTCCTGCTCCGATAATTACCACCTTATCCCCCGGCCTGACCAGCTTGGCCGTTTGTGCAGCAGCACCTGCCACGTCAAGCACGGCCAGGGACAGGGTTTGGGGCAGATCTTCAGGCAACACGGCAAAAATACCGCTTTCAAAAAGAATTGCCCTACCTTCAATTTCAACCTGGTCGATCTCTTTGTGGATCTTCTTAATTTTATCAATACGCAATGGGGTCAGGGAGAGAGAAACCAGGGTTGCCAGACGGTCTCCCACCCTAAGCGGAGTTTTACCGTTCCAGTTCTGCCCTATCTTTTCAACGGTACCGATCAACATGCCTCCGGAACCGGTAACCGGGTTATGGTGTTTACCCCGTTTAGCAACAATTCCGGTCATAATTTCCGCAATTTTTGCTTCGTCTCCACCTGCTTCTTTTTCAATCTGGGTAAAGCTCGCTGAATCGATATTCAGCACTTCCACATTGATCAAAACTTCGTTATCATAAATCTCCATATCATTGTCAATCTTCCAGGCCGGCTGAGGCAGTAGGCCTTCGGGCTCAATAACCCGGTGTGTTCCGTAGGGATTTCCTTTTTTCATTTCAACAATACCTCCTGTGCATAAGGATTAGATTAAAGCTGCTGTTACACAGCCAGTTCTTACTGACTAACTGTTTAAAACCGTCCTTTTTCAATAGCTATATTAACCATCTGTTCCATTTTGGTTCGTGGAGGCTTTACTGTTTCTTCCCGCTGTTTCATGGTTAGCGCGTCAGCCGGGCAAACCGCGGCGCAGACACCGCAACCGATACATATTTCTTCCCGTAGTTGTGGTTCGGCAGCCTCGGAGGATACCAGGGCGTCAATGTGACATGCATCTACACAGGCGTCACAACTTAGACAGGCGTCAGGATCGATCTGCGGTTTAAAATTACTGGGCTGCACAGCAGCCAGATTATGCTTTTTAATTGCATTAAGCGGTCCGCAGCAGCAGCCACAGCAATGACAAATGTAGGCCGGTTCCTCAATTACATTGTCACAGGTCAGCACCAGGCCGAGTTGATGACTCCGTTCCAGGTTGTGCAGCAGTTCATCAACCGTTGCTCTGCGACCAAAACCACGGCGGATGATCCATTCAGCCGGACGGCTGAGTGAAGTACAAATATCCTCCATAGGATATCGGCAAGGCTTGCCGAGGTGATAGTTTTTATGCCTGCAGGCACAGATCGACAGTGCCCCCCCACCGGAACGGCGAATTATAGTTTCCGCTTTCTCATAATCAAGGACTTCGGTTTTCACCAGGGCAGGTATATAGCGCTCGTTAATTAAGGCCCGAAACATTTTATTGTCAGAACCGAATATTTCTGCCGCTGCAGACCGATTGTTAAAATACTGCTCGTACAATTGTGCCAGTTCCTTCAGGTTGGCCCGATCAGCACGCATCAGACTGTATTCAAAAAAACCGACCACCACAGGCGACAACATGTAATAAGTATGCTCTCTGCGTGGAATATCTATGACCAAACCTTTGAAAGCCATATCTTCCAGGATATCCTGCAGCTGCTTTTCCGGCAGACCGGAAAGCTTCAAAATCTCTGGAAAGGGGCGCGGTTTAACAGGAAAAAAGCTGCCCACCTGCGCCTCCTCTGCTGTGTAGAGCAGATTTAAAATTTCCAGCAGGGTTTCGTTGATCACCACCCCAACCGGAAAACGGCTCAGCCTCTCCGCCAGAGCCTGATATGCCTCTTCCTTACCACCATTCAGGTGCCCCAACAGACAACCTCCTTTACCAGCCCTTTATTTTTCTGTTACCTTAATTCGTCAAAAACCCCTTAATCCCTTTGATTTTCGGCCTCTTTTGTCTGCCAGGTAGGATAATTATTTTTTACGGCGAATATACTTTATGTATAACAAACTGATGTTTAAGGCGGGACAGCAGGAATGAATAATTTAACAAACCTTTTGGAACAGTGGAGGGATGACCCCTCTTTCCTGGCAAATGTAACCCACTGGGCAGTTGTCCCGGAAAAAGAAGGCCGCTACCGCATGCTGCCTCCATTCCTGGACCCCGGACTAAGCAAGGCCCTGCACCTGAGAGGCATTGAGCAGCTTTACAGTCACCAGTTTGAAGCGGTCGATGCTGTTAATCGTGGAGAGCACGTAGTAGTGGTTACCCCGACTGCATCAGGAAAAACTCTCTGTTACAATTTGCCGGTAGTTAATTCGATGATTAGTGATTTGAATAGCCGGGCCCTTTATCTTTTCCCTACCAAAGCATTATCCCAGGACCAGGTTGCCGAGCTGCGCGATCTTACCGCCGGCCTTGAGGTCAAATTGAACTGCCATACCTACGATGGCGATACTGAACCCGGTTTGCGTTTGGGAATTCGCCGCAGCGGCCATATTGTAGTTACAAACCCTGATATGCTTCACTCTGCCATTCTGCCCCATCACACCAAGTGGGTCCAGCTCTTCCAGAACCTCAAGTATGTTGTGATCGATGAAATGCACCAGTACAGGGGCGTTTTCGGCAGTCATGTGGCCAATGTAATCAGGCGGTTGAAAAGAATCTGCGCTCACTACGGAGCGGCACCGCAGTTTATTCTCTCTTCGGCTACAATTGCCAATCCTGGACAGCTGGGTGAAAAACTGATTGAAGAACCGCTGACCGTGATTACAAAAAATGGTGCCCCTCAGTCGGAAAAACACTTTATCTTTTATAATCCGCCCCTGGTAAATCCTGAACTCGGACTTCGCCGCAGTGCGCTTCTTGAATCGCGCCGTATCGCCGGAGAATTGATTAAAAAAAGGGTGCAAACGATTGTGTTTACCCGCAGCCGCCTTGGAGTGGAGGTTTTGCTAACCTACCTGCAAAAAGAAATAAAAACCCGTCCGGGAGAAGACAGTAAAATACGCGGTTACCGCGGCGGATATCTGCCCCGGGAAAGAAGGGCTATTGAGGAAGGGCTGCGCCGCGGCGATATTCGGGGGGTAGTTAGCACAAATGCCCTTGAACTGGGTATCGATATCGGCGCTCTCGATGCCTGCGTAATGACCGGTTACCCTGGCAGCATCGCCAGCACCTGGCAACAGGCCGGCCGTTCAGGACGCCGCAGTGGAGAGTCGCTGGCAGTCCTGGTGGCAAACAGCGAACCGCTCAATCAGTACATGGTCGCCAACCCGGAGTACTTTTTTGCCCGCTCCCCGGAACGGGCTATGGCTGACCCGAACAATCTGACCATATTAACCAACCATGTCCGCTGCGCCGCCTTTGAATTACCCTTTGATCTCTATGAAAAATTTGGGACAGCTGAAATTGAAGAAGTTCTCGAGTTTCTTGAAGAAGACAACACGCTCTATCGTAGCGGTGATCGTTATCACTGGATGGAAGATGCTTACCCCGCTGAAGAAATCAGCCTGCGCAGTGCGACCAGGGAAAACGTGATTATCGTTGATATTACCAATCCGTCACCTAAAGTAATCGGTGAGGTTGATCAGTTCAGCGCCCCTATGCTGGTGCACGAGGAAGCGATTTACATGCACGGGGGACGACAATTCCAGGTGGAAAAATATGATTACACTGAAAAGAAAGCCTATGTGCGGCAAATAGAAGTTAATTACTACACCGATGCCAACCTCGCGGTTGATCTTAAAGTCCTTGATATTTTGGCTGAATGTACGGGCCAGGTTAGCCGGGCTTACGGCGATGTAAGGATTAACGCCCTGGTTTCTATGTTTAAAAAGATCCGCTTCAATACTCATGAAAACATCGGATCCGGCCCGGTTAATTTACCGGAAACAGAAATGCACACTACCGCGTTCTGGATCGCTTTCAAACCTGAAGCCCTTGGCGGTATGTCTCAGGCAGCTGTGCAGGCCGGACTGGTTGGCCTGGCCAACCTGATCCCGCAGGTAGCCTCACTGAACCTGATGTGCGATCCCCGCGACCTGCGCGCCGTCAGCCAGCTCAAAGCTCCCTTTACAGACCTGCCGACCCTTTTTCTATATGACAACTTTCCGGGCGGTGTCGGTTACAGTGAAACTATTTACCAGATCTACCATACCATCTTCTCAGCTGCCCGTCAGGTTATTACCGAATGTCCCTGCAGCGAAGGGTGTCCGTCCTGTGTTGGTCCGGCAGATCAAGGCGGAGAACCGGTAAAGCAGGCTGCCCTTGATCTGCTCGGAG
>CAZCHW010000015.1:0-13300 GCA_964498375.1 uncultured Syntrophomonadaceae bacterium
ATCCGGCCCTTCGGCTTCAGCGAAACGGACTTATCAGAAAAACCTGAAATGGCTAGTTTCAGTAGATGTTTTTGAAAATGAAACTGCTTCATTCTGGCAGGGCCCGGGTATGAACCCGGCTGAAATTGAAACAGAAGTGTTTATACTGCCTGCTGCAATCGGTTACGAGAAGGAAGGCAGCAAGGCAAACAGTGGACGCTGGATTCAGTGGGGATGGAAAGCCCAGGATCCGCCTGGTGATTCAAAGCAGGACTTATGGATTGTCAACGAGCTCTTTAAGCGTCTGCAGGAACTGTACCAGGTTGAAGGCGGTGTGGTTGCCGATGCAATCACCAAGATGTACTGGGATTACGACGGGCCTGATGGCGAAGTTGATATTGTCAAGGTGTGCAAGGACCTTAACGGCTATCGTACTGCCGACGGTTCGCTGGTGACCAATTTTGTCGGATTGGCCGATGACGGCTCAACTGCATGTGGTAACTGGCTCTACAGTGGTTATTACAACAACTACGATAAGCCGGCTACCAAGAACAGGGTTAAGGAAAAAGAAGGAATCGGATCTAACTTGGGCTGGTCTTTTGCCTGGCCGCTTAACCGGAGAATTGTATACAACCGCGCTTCCTGCGACCTTGAAGGGAAGCCCTGGAACCCTGAAGCTCCGGTAGTTTGGTGGAGTGAAGAAGATCAGCGCTGGATAGGCAATGATATTCCAGATATTCCTGGCTCATGGTCCTTTGAGCAGATTACAGAAAATCCCTTCATAATGCTTCCCGAAGGAGTAGGCAGACTCTATTCGCACAGCGCCCTCAAAGATGGTCCTTTCCCGGCGCATTACGAGCCAGCGGAAAGCCTTGTTCCTAACCTTCTGTATCCTCAGGCTACGTATAACCCGGTTAGCCAGCGGTTCTACGCCAACCATACGGTGGACACAGATGAGGAAAGAGAAAAGTATCCTTACATTATCACTACCTACCGTCTGGTGGAACATTACCAGTCCGGTATTGTAACCCGTAACCTTCCCTGGTTAAACGAACTGATGCCAGAACTGTTTATTGAAATCAGCGAAGAGCTGGCTGAAGAGCTGGGGATAAATAATGGTGACAAGGTTATTATTGAGAGCAAACGGCTCTTTAAGGATAATGAGCAGAGCGGTATCGAAGCAAAAGCCTGTGTTACCAAGCGTTTCAAACCCACAGTAATCGATGGTGTGGCGAGACATGTTGTGGGAATGCCCTGGCACTGGGGTTTCAAGGGGATGAATACCGGTGCGGTAACTAACGATTTAAGCCCATCGGTTGGAGACCCAAATACGACCATCCCTGAATATAAAGCATTCCTTTGCAATGTAAGGAGGGCAGTATAAATGGCTAAACCTATCTGTTTAATAGATGCCTCCAAATGTATCGGGTGTCGTGGTTGCCAGGTTGCCTGTAAACAGTGGAACCAGAACCCGGCAGAGGAAACAACTTTCACTGGAACTTATGAGAATCCACCCAGCCTATCTTCTACAACCTGGATGAGGATTATGTTCCGTGAGCATGAAAACGAAACCGGTGGAGTAGACTGGCTGATGGTGAAGCAGGGATGTATGCACTGCACCGAAGCTGCTTGCATGATGGCCTGTCCGGCCGGTGCAATTTACAGAACTGAGTACGATACGGTGAAGGTTGATGAAATTAAATGCATCGGCTGCAACTATTGCATCGCAGCTTGTCCTTTCCATGTAATCGGTTTCGATCGTCTGGCTAACAAGGCAAGGAAGTGTACATTCTGCCTTGATCGTCTTGAAAGCGGGCTGAAACCAGCCTGTGCAAATGCATGCCCGACCGGCTCAATTACCTTTGGTGACAGCCGTGAATTAATCAGAACCGCCCGCGCCAGGATTGACGAACTGAAGGCTGCTGGTAAAGCTGATGCTACAATTTACGGGCTTGACGAAGTTGGTGGAACAGGGATGCTTTACGTGTTGGCCGATAAGCCGGAAAAGTATGGTTTCCCAGCTAATCCGGAAGTACCGATTCAAACTCGCTTTTGGAATACAATTTATGCACCTTTCCGTGTTTTAGTTGTAGTGGCGGTGGCTTTGGGCCTCTGGACCAACCGTTCGCAAAGCAAACGCGTTGAGGAAGCAAAATCAAAATCCAAGTAAACCGGGAGGTGAAGTTAAGTGGAAGTAAAACAGTTTTTTGGTGGGCTTCACGTCCCCCACTATAAAAGTTTTACCGAGCATAAACCTATAAAAGAAGTATCTCTGCCTGAAGAGATCATTATCCCGTTGGTCCAGCATACTGGCGCTCCCAATGAGCCGCTGGTTCAGGTCGGTGACCGCGTCAAGGCAGGGCAAAAAATCGGTTCCACCGATAAATTTGTCAGTGCTCCAGTCCACGCCAGCCTTTCCGGTACAGTAACGGCAATTGAGCCCCGGCCTTTTATAACCGGGCAGATGATTGAAAGCATCGTAATTGCTGTTGATAAAAACCAGGATGAGCTGGAACTGACTGATCATGATCTGGATCAGGTTACGAAAGAAGATATTGCCAGGGCGGTAAAGGAGGCAGGTATAGTCGGGATGGGAGGAGCTGCATTTCCGACAGCAATAAAGCTGAGTCCGCCGCCGGATAAAAAGATCGACGCTTTGATCATTAATGGCTGTGAATGTGAACCTTACCTGACCTGTGACCACCGGATCATGCTTGAAAAACCTGTGGAACTTTTACAGGGGATTAAGCTTTTGCAAAAAATGCTTTCAGTAGAAAAAGCTTATCTCTGTATAGAGGATAATAAGGATGATGCAATCGAAGCCGTTCGTCAGGAAAATGATGATCCCAGTATCGTTTTACTGCGAATGCCTACTAAATACCCCCAGGGTTCGGAAAAACACCTGGTAAAAGCAGCTCTAGACCGGGAAATCCCTTCTGGCGGCCTGCCTTTTGAAGTTGGGGCGCTGATACAAAATGTGGGGACCTGTGTAGCAATATATGAGGCTGTGAAATTCAACAAGCCGTTAATTGAACGGGTAGTGGCAGTGACTGGACAGAATCTGAAAGAACCGCAGAATCTGATGGTAAAAATCGGCACCCCTCTATATCATATCATCGAAGAATGTGGTGGTATTGTTGAAGAGCCGGCAAAAGTAGTCGTCGGCGGGCCAATGACCGGCAGGGCGCAACAGACTCTTGATGTTCCCGTGGTAAAAGGAACAACCGGGATAGTCGTTTTGCCTCCGGATATGGCGCTTGAAGATATGGACTACTCAGATTGCGTTCGCTGTTGCAAATGTGTTGAACACTGCCCAATGTTGTTATATCCGAACCAGATCAGTATCTACTGCGAAGCAGGTATGATCTCGGAAGCTGCGGAATGGAATACAATGGATTGCATAGAATGTGGTATATGTGCTTATGTATGTCCGTCCAAGCGTCCAATCACCCAGCTGGTACAGCGGACTAAACCGCTGATCAGAGAACTGCCGAGCAGCAAGTAATCTAATTAATTGGGGAAAAGGAGGTTATAAGTAGTGAGCGATACCCAAAAGTTTGTTGTAACACCATCACCTCACATAAAAAGTCGTGATAATGTTCCGACTGCTATGCGTGATGTATTTATAGCTTTAATGCCTGTCACGCTGGTGTCTATATATTACTTTCGTTTCTATGCAGTATTGACTATTGCTGTTTGTCTGATTACTGCAGTGCTGACAGAAATTTTGTTTAAAAGGCTAATGCATAAAAGTCCCCGTCTTAATGACTGGAGCGCTTTGTTAACCGGGCTTTTTGTTGCCTTGTTGTTCCAGGCTACTACTCCCTGGTATAAGGCTGCCTTAGCAACGTTTATTGCTGTCGGCATCGCAAAAGAACTGGCCGGAGGGCTTGGCTGGAACAGGTTTAACCCGGCTTTATTCGGTCGTGTTGCCCTGATTATCCTTGCGCCACTTTATGCCTATGTGAATCAATGGTTTCATCCATTGACAATTCACCTTGGGCCGCTGGATACGATTACCCAGGCAACGCCCCTGGCTATGATGCGGGCTGGTCTTGAAATGCCTTCAATTACAGAGCTTTTCTTTGCTTTTCCTGCCGGAGCTCTGTCGGAAGTGTCGCCCTTTGCACTGCTGCTCGGTGCAGCATATCTTTTCTATAAGCGGCACATCGGCTGGAGAATTCCCGTATCAATTCTGGCTACAATGATCATACTCACTTTGCTAACCGGTGAAAACCCAATTCTTCACCTGGTCACCGGTGGTATTATGATTGGCGCCTTTTTCATGGCGACTGACTGGGTTACCAGTCCGATGACTGAACGCGGTAAGATCATCTATGGTATCTCCATTGGCGCCCTAATTGTTCTATTCAGGGTAGGCTTTATGATTACTGAAGGTGTTGCTTATTCAATATTGATTATGAATGCTTTTGTTCCCTTGATTGAAAGAGCAACATCACGTCCGCAGTTCGGTAAAATCAAGGCAATAGCAGTTCCGATGGCTGAAAAGAAATAGAAAGTAAAGAATGCATCAATGATAGCGGCAGCCTCCTGCAAATAGAGGGGGCTGCCGCACTTTAAAGACGGTTATTCAGTTCTTCTTAGATCATTTAGAATAGTTTTCTGCCCGGGTTTACACTATGGCAATTTGGTTAGACTAGCCGGTCTGCCGGCTGTAGATGAAACAGCGCATGGACAAAAAGATTGTTCATGCGCTGTTTATAATTTACAGTCTGAAAATTTCCAGGCCGAACCTGATATAAAAGACAACGATCAATATTATACAGAATGAAACCAGGACGAGGATCATATCAAAATCAATGTTGCTGATATTTATTGACCGGAATATAGCTTTCTGGCCCGGACGGTAATCAACACTTTGCAATAGGGCAAAAACTACTCGGTAGAAAAATCGCGACAGGCTGCGCATTAAATTTTGAAGCAGGATGAAAGGATAGGTGATTATTACCCAGAGAATAACAGCCAGTCGGGCAGCCATAGTTCCTATGAATTCAGCTCCAAGCCAGGAAGGAACCCTTAAACGGTAGGCATTTGTCCGTTGGGCTAGGTAAAAGAAAATTGCACCAAGCCCAAAAGCGAGTGCTACTGCTCCGAGGTCTTCCAGGTGCCAGAAACTGATTTTCATCAGGTAGTCAACCATGTGTGAATCCAGGGTAAAAGAGCTTAGAGTAGGTCCGACAAAGTTTTTCAAAACCAGGTTAGGTGAAAGGCCGATAAACAACATGCAGACAGCCAGCGCGCCCATTCCAAGTTTCATCATCAGGGGTTCCTTTTTAACTTCAGGCGAATCTGCAGGAGCAGGTCTCCAGAAAGTAAAGAACAAAAACTTCAAAAAGTAACAGACTGTTCCAGCACTGGTTAGCGTAAAGATCTTTTCTGCAATATAAAGAGAGTAGACGTGGTGATGCTCGAAAGCTTCCACTATAGCATGGTGTAATAAAGTTTTACTGGCATAACCGTTAAAAAGCGGCATGCCTACTATGCCTAGTGAAGCGATTAATACAACGATTGTTGTGAAGGGCATTTTGTGGCGCAGCCCGCCAAGATTACTCATTTTCAGCTCACCGGTCAAATAAACTATAGCACCAGCGGCAAGGAAGAGGGTCGACTTAAAGAATGCGTGATTTAGAATATGGTAGGTTGTTCCGGCAAGGCCCATTGCTCCATCATAACCGAGATAAGCAGCTACGCCAATTCCCATGATTATATAACCAATCTGACTAATACTGCTGCAGGCCAGCAGTTTTTTAATGTTGTCCTGAATTAGTGCCATTAGCACACCGAAAAACATGGTGATGATGCCAATCCAAATAATCGCATAGCCTGTATTGGAAACCAAATTCCAAAGGGATGTAGCCCCGGTGGTAAAACTGTCACCACTGATCTGAGAACTGTCCGGAGTATAGATCATGTAGACAGTCCGGATGATCCCGTAAGCTCCAGTTTTGATCATAATTCCAGACAGCAGTGCGCTGGCTGGCGCAGGTGCCACAGGGTGAGCCTTTGGTAGCCAGATGTGCAGGGGGAACATACCGGCTTTAATCCCAAAACCGATAATCATCAGCAATCCTGCAATGAGCAGGTAGTTGCCGACTCCTTCGATCATACAGCTTTGCTGAGTGATCGCGAGAGAACCGCAGCTGTAATAGATTAAGCCTATTCCGGTTAAGAGGCACATACCCCCGAAAACTCCGAGGTAAAGATATAAGTTCCCGGCGCTGTAAGCCTCATCTGTCTGGGTATGGATAACCAGAACATAAGAAGCGAGTGACATCAGCTCAAAAAATAGTAGCAAAGAAAGCAAGTCACCAGCCAGGGGAACCCCTACTGTACCGGACAGAGTTAGTAAAAAGAAAGCAAAAAATCTGCCTTGATTTTTTTCATGGTTCATGTAATCTATAGCAAAAACTGTGGCAAAAAACCAGATAAACGAAGCAATAATGGCCAGGAAAAAACCGAGGAAATCAACCCGGAAGGTTAAATCCAGGGGGGTAACAACCATAGGCATACTAAAAACTGCTACATTTCCGGCAGAAACAACCGGGTAGATCAAGCCTACGGAAACCAGTGTGCCCAGGCTTCCCAGCAGAGACCAAAGGCTACGCCACCAGGCTAAATTAGGAGAGCAACTAATCAGTATAAAAGCGGCCAGAGGTATAGTTACGGCAAGTAAAGGAAGGTATGATAACGTTTCCTGGGGCATCTTTAATTACCTCCTGAATGGAACAGATAACTGGCGATGTTTTCCAGGTAAGGCACGGTCAAGTCAAGGTTGGTGCCGACCACCAGGCAACCTGCTACCAGGATTAAGATGGGCAGTAACATGGAAAGAGGTGCTTCTGCCCCTTTGACGGGAGTAAAATCCCCTTCTTTAAAAAAGGCGTTAATAACAATCGGCAAAAAGTAGGCAGCATTAAGCAGCGCACTGCCGATTAAAACAGCAATAAAGATCCATGCTCCGCTCTCAAGGCTACCCTGCATCAGATACCACTTGGAGATAAAACCGTTGACCGGTGGAATACCGATCATACCGATTGCTGCAATAGTAAAGGCAATCATTGTTAGAGGCATGCGCCTGCCGAGGCCGTTTAATTCACTGATTTTCTTTTTACCGGTGACGGTTATAATTGCGCCAGCGCAAAAGAAGAGTGTAATTTTCAGCAACGCGTGGTTAATGATGTGCAACAGCCCTCCGGTAAGGCCGATAACATTGAACAGACCGGCTCCAAGGGTTATGTAACCAAGCTGGCTGATCGTTGAAAAAGCCAGCCGTCTTTTTAAAACATCCTGCTGCATGGCAATTATTGAGGCTGTTAAAATTGTTACCGAGACAAGGGCGGCAACGAAGTATCCCATTTGCAGGCCAATCAGGGCGGTTATCCCAAAAATTGAATACATTGACCTTAAAATACCGAATACACCTGATTTAACAACTGCCACCGCATGAAGCAATGCACTAACCGGAGTAGGCGCGGCCATGGCTGAAGGCAACCAGGCGTGCAGAGGCATTACCGCAGCTTTTACCCCGAAACCGAGAATAAAGCATATAAAAGTAAACTGCCACATTAACAACGAACCGGTGGATAGATCAACAATTCCGCCCTGAGTAAACTCAAGAGTTCCGGTATTACCATAGGTGATTAATAGTCCGATTAAGATTAAGCCGGCTCCGAGAAAACTGTAAATAATGTACTTAATTCCGGCCTTTTTAGCTTCATCATTACCTTCGTGTATAACCAGGGGATAGGTAAAGATTGTCAGAAACTCGTAAAAAATATAAAGGGTCAGCAGGTTTGCCGCTAAAGCAATACCCATAGTCATTCCCAAAGAAAGCAGATAGAAGATAAAATAGCGCCTGCGATTATGTTCGTGCGCCATGTAACCGGTTGAGTATAAAACCGAAAAAAACCATAAAATGGCTGCTGTTCCACCGAATAATGCTGCCAGTGGATCAACTCTCAGCTTAATTTCCAGTCCCGGTGTAATCTGGTGTAGTAAGAGTTCCCACCCTCCGTTGTGAACATACTCGTAAAGGATAAAGATCATCGCCAGGGCACTGATAATGCTGACCATTACTGCAAGAGGATTGCGCAGTCGATCATTTTCTTCTGTTGCCAGTCCTGTGATCAACGCTCCAACTATAGGAAAAAGGATCATAAAGAGGGGTAGGTATAATATATAGTCCATTTAGCGTTCGTCCTCTCCCGACAGATAATAACAAAAATCAGCTAGTGAAGCTCTTCCTCAGTTTCATCAAGCTCATCATCCTGTCGCACATTTTTTGCTCCCCAAACCAGCATAATTGCAATGACGGTTGAAAATAAGACGGTTGATTCCAGAAGAGTATCATAACCCCTGTAGTCCAGCAGAATATTGGCTATAACATTTGTTCCGCCGCTTTCAAAGACGCTCTCATTGACGTAACGTTCATAAACTATATTGTTTGAAGGGTTATCCAGTTTTCCATAAACAGGCATTTCGGTAATAGCCAGCATTAGCATAAAAGAGATTAAACCGACAAGTGTAATTGACATTATGTAGAATAAAATCCGGCTGAACTTCATTATTGTGGTCGCCTCCCTACTTTGGTAACCACCGTAACCATTAGTACCGTCATGCCGATACCTACAGCTGCTTCTGTGATAGCCAGGTCAGGTGAGTTTAGCTGCTGCCAGATTAAAGACATGACCATACTGTATGCGCCAAAGATAATTACGATGTAAAGCAAATCGTTAAAAATAAAAATTGATAAAGTCGTGACAATCAGGATTAACAGCATTAATACAATAAATAAATCAACCATGGCTGTGATCCCCTCCCTCGCCGTTAGCAATGCTTTCCAGCTGTCGCTTTCTTCTGCGTCGCTGGGAGGCAACATAATCGTTGATCAGGAAGCTGCCTTCAACCATTGGTGTTCCCCTGTTATATGCCGTTTTTGCGATCAAATGTGTTACAACCGGGTTTATTGTAACGATCATCACCATAATTAAAATAAGTTTTGTAATATTGGTGACATCATTTATCAGGATCATCAAGCCGATCAGAACCATCCCGGTTCCAAGGGTGTCGCATTTACCCAGGGCATGCATCCGGGTATATAGATCGGGCAGCCTGATTAACCCGACCACGCCGACGACCAGGAAGAAAAAGCCGCTAAATAGAAAGAAGATCGCAATATATTCGAGGATCATCTGTATCACCCCTAAATTATATGTCCTTCGCGCAGTAGTTTTAAAATACATAAAGTGCCGATAAAAGTACCGAGTACAAAAACAAATGCAACATCAATGTAGTAATAACTTCCATCGAGAAAAGCAAAAATCAGGATCATAATCACAACGTTAGTTGTGATAACGTTCATTGCGACAACCCGATCCAAAACGGTTGGTCCACTGTAAGCCCGGAAGATCGCCAATAGCGAGAACAAAATTTGGCCAATCACGATAATATATAAAACAGTATTAACCATTATTTATACAAAGCCTCCAGTTCCATCAGTCTGCGGTTTAGTGACCAGTCTTCAACGTCGTGCGCAACGTCTTCAGTCAACGCGTGAACAATCAGCAGGTTGTCTTCCAGTTCAACTGTAATTGTCCCCGGTGTAAGGGTAATAGAATTGACATATAATACTCTGAGCAGACTGCGTTCAAGGTCGCAACGCATAATTACAATACCGGGTGAAATCGGCAGCTTAGGGTTTAAGACAATCATTGCAACACTTATGTTGGCTATCACGACTTCAATGCCCAGGTGGAAAAAATATTTGATCAGCAGAAATAGCTGCAGAATGGTAAAATTAGTTTTATTTTCTGCCGAAATATGCAGGTTGCTCCAGAATAGCGTTAAAATAAGACAAAAAATAGTACCTACCAGAATATGCTGCCAATGAGTGCTGGCTGAAATAAGCAACCAGAAAGCCATCAGGAGGGTAAAGATAAATAATGAACCCATCAGGTCGCCTTTCATTCGCTCTAGCACTGCAATCACCTCCTACTGCTTCCTTATTATTTATAGTATTGCGCTGACAGTCTGGTTAATAAAATCAAGGATCACTCCTGGGAAAATACCGAGGTAAATAATACCAAGCGCCAAAATAACAATTGGAATCAGCATACTGATTGGAATCTGGTCTTTTTGAAATTGCTTGTTGTCAGGTGCTGCTTTATGATGAGAACTGTCATGAGTGCTTGTCTCATGGGCACCGTCTTCCTGGGAAAAGTAAGCTTGCCCGATAATTGGAAAGTAATAAGTAGCATTAAGCAGCCCACTGAGAATGATCACCAGGATTAGTGCTGGCAGGTCTGCTTCGAGACTGCCGATGCCCAGCCCGTATTTACTGATAAAGCCACCGAAAAGAGGTATTCCAACCATCGAAAATGCGGCGATCGTAAAAGCGCCCATAGTAATAGGCATTTTATAGCCCATTCCAGAAAACTGATTGACTTTTTTAATGCCGGTTTGGTAATAGAAAGCCCCTGCAGTTAAGAAGAGGCAGGTTTTCATGAAAGCATGAACAACAATGTGCAGCATTCCGGCTGCGAGCCCCCAGGGTGTTCCCAGTCCGATACCGAGAAAGACATAGCCAACCTGGGCAACAGTAGAATAAGCCAATCGCCGTTTCAACTCTATTTGCACAAAGGCAAAGAAAGATCCGGCAAGCATTGCAATTACTGAAAGAACGATTATCAGGTGACGAATGAAGGTTTCATGGAATATTTCCAAACCAAAAGCGATGAAGAGTATCTTTAAAAAGGTAATAATGTAGACTTTAACCACCAGGCTGGAAAGTACAGCGCTTGAAGGTGAAGGGGCGGAGGAGTGGGCATCGGGCAGCCAGAGATGCAGTGGAAAAAGTGCCGATTTAACTCCGAGTCCGACCGTAAAGAAGCTAAGTGCTGTCCAGATCAGGAAAGGGTAGGAGTCTTTAACCTGGGCCAGTTCAGCTGCGATAAAGGTCAGGTTTAAATGCCCGGTCATCATGTAAACAAAACCGATTCCGAAAAGTATAAATCCAGAACCAATTGTAGCAAGAAGCAGGTATTTTAGCGCAGCTTCCGTTGCCTGCCTGGTTCCCTTGGCGGCAACCAGCGAGCATGCTCCGATTCCGGTGACTTCAATAAAAACATACATATTAAATATGTCATTAGTGATAACTAGGCCGATCATCCCGGCCAGGGTCAATAAAAAGGCTGTGTAATACCAGCCGATTACCTTGCTGTCAAGTTCATGACGAACAGCTGCATAACTATAAACTAAAATCAAAAAGCTGATGCCGGACAGCAGGGCAAGCATCATGCTTGAAATGGAGTCCACTACCAGTTCTATTCCCCAAGGTGGTTCCCAGTGTGCAACAGCATAGCGGATGATTAAACCCTGATTAACGTGGTAAGCAATGACTAACGCTGCAATAAAAACAGCTCCAACGACCAGTGTAGCCAGGGGGGCACAAAAATCTTTTTTCCACCTTGCCAGCACCGGCATACAGAAAGCGGTAACGAGAATACCGATAACACACAAAAAGGGGAGTTCCAAAACGAGATCCATATCAGGGATTCACCTCTATTTCAACTTCATGAAATTGGGAGCACAAATAGTACCATAAAATAGATAGAGTTTTACAATCAAGGCAAGAGCAAAAGCTGTCACGCTAAAACTTACTACAATTCCGGTTAGCATTAGTGTTGAAGGAAGCGGATTAACATAGAGGACATCTGTAACGTTTGGATCGACAATTGGAGGTACTCCCCCCTGGATATCGCCAACGATAATAAAAAAGAGAAAAATTGCGCTTTGTAATATGTTGATCCCAATTACTTTTTTGATCAGATTGGTTTGGGTCAGAACGATCAGGGTTCCCATGGAAAAGAGGATGATCGCGACAAAATAAGGGAAATTAACTACCAATAACTCAAGATTCAACGTCTAGGCCTCCTCACTGATCATGTAGTATATTCCGAGGATCGTGCTGGCAACCAGAACTCCGATGCCAAAATTGGCAACCGAAATAATTCCGGTGCTGAACAATGTTCCAGGCACACCAATAGGGCCATGCTCATGGGGAATTAGAAATTTAGAAATTTCCAGTATGCCGCCGATTCCGACGAAAATTATTGCTGAATCAATAATCATCTGGCGGAAACTGTCATTCCATAGTTGCCCGAAGATAAGGATATACAGGAGCAGGCCCAGGCCAATGATCATACCGCCGGAGAACCCGCCTCCGGGTGACAGATGGCCGTGCATAATAACATATGCGCCGTATAAAAGTACGAAAAGAAGCATATAGCGGAAGACAACCCGTGTAACATAATCATGCATCTTTTCTATCCCCCTTTGTTAAATGTTAAATAGTTATATTTCCAAGCTAAAAATAATAAATTTGAAAATTTAGCAAGTTCAAATATTCACATTGTTTACTAAAAAAATATCCCGGCACTTACACAATGCTTGGACCAGAAAATCCGGTAAAAAAACAAAAAAAAACCACCAATACCTACCTCTATATTTTTCATCATTTCTACATATATGTCAAGTTGTTTTTCCATTTAACAAGCCTTTTGCAGTTGTAGTTACTGGATAAAAACAAATTACTTGCAGGAAATCAGCCAAGTAGAGAGAATTAAAGGTTTTGATTATTGTCATATATTATTGTTCAAAAAATTGAGAGGTCTTTCTATGGCAAATATTTTTCATATTCAAACCCAGGAATTATTGATGCAAAGCTATTTGCCCCTGGTAATTGTCCTGTTGCCAATTGTCGGAGCCCTGTTAATCGGCTTGACAGGCTCATTAAAAATTCTTTATAGCAGGGTTATGGCTATGGCAATTGCCGCTTTAACTTTATTATGCACTATTGAACTTTTTACTGTTAGTCTTCAGGGTTTTATTGTCCAATATCAACTTCCGGCACTGGCTGGCATTTCGATGAGCTTTAAAGTTGATCTAACTGGAGCAGTCTTTGCACTTTTTACTGCGATAATCTGGTTTATTGCAGTATTAGCTTCTCTGCCATACATGGCAGGCGATCACCGACAGGTTCGCTATTTTGTTTTTCTTGTTCTATCTCTGGGCGGTTGTATTGGAGTATTTCTATGCGGCGATCTACTGAGCCTTTTTCTCTTCTTTGAGTTGATGACATTTGCTGCCTATGCCCTTGTTGTGCATACACAAACTAAAGATGCTCTCAGCGCGGGTGCCAATTATCTTTACCTTGGAGTTATCGGTGGGCTGGCTCTCCTGTCAGGAATTATATTGTTCTATAGTACTGTCGGAGCTGTAACCATTGAGCCGGAACTGCAGC
>CAZCHW010000015.1:13310-13949 GCA_964498375.1 uncultured Syntrophomonadaceae bacterium
TTGGCTCCGGCTGGAGGGAAAGCGGCCCTGATTGCGATTCTGATGATTGCCGGTTTTGGAGTTAAAGCCGGGATGATTCCCCTGCATATCTGGTTACCGCAGGCTCACCCTGTTGCTCCTGCCCCGGCCAGTGCTTTGCTTTCCGGAATTATGATTAAAACCGGGGCGTATGGAATTATCAGGGTTTCGACGATGCTCTTTACCCCTTCCCCCTCACTTGCAGAAAGTGAGCTCTGGCATATTACCGGCAATCTTGGTCATATCATTGTCTGGATTGGCATTCTTACTATGCTGCTGGCTGCACTGATGGCGCTGCTGCAGAATAATGCAAAAAGGCTCCTGGCTTACAGCAGTATAAGCCAGATGGGATATATATTAATGGGTATCGGCGCTGCTGGTTATCTCGGTTTTGACGGAGCTATGGGCTTTGGTGGTTTTTCCTATCACATCATCAACCATGCTTTTTTTAAATCCGGGTTTTTTATTCTTTTTGGGATCCTCTATACACGCTTGCATGAAGTGAATATGCATAAACTTGGCGGCCTCTGGCGTAAATTCCCTTTCACTTGTGGAGCTTTCCTGGTTTGTGCTTTTGGCATAACCGGCATACCTGGTTTTAACGGCTATGTGAGCAAAACT
>CAZCHW010000016.1:0-13259 GCA_964498375.1 uncultured Syntrophomonadaceae bacterium
AGTGATCGATTCAGGTGCCGCTCTTGTACCTCGGGCCGAGATCGAAGGGGAGATGGGCGATTCACACGTAGGTCTGCAGGCCAGACTTATGTCTCAGGCTCTACGCAAATTGTCTGGAGTGATCAGTAAATCGCGGACCTGTGCAATCTTTATTAACCAGATCAGGGAAAAGGTTGGCATAATGTTTGGGAATCCCGAAGTAACTCCAGGAGGCCGTGCGTTAAAGTTTTATTCTTCAGTTCGGATGGATGTAAGGCGTATTGAATCTTTAAAAGCCGGTTCCGACCAGGTAATCGGCAACCGCACCAGGGTAAAGGTCGTGAAAAACAAGGTGGCTCCACCATTTAAAATTGCTGAATTTGATATTATTTACGGCAGTGGCATCTCTGCTGAAGGTTCACTGATAGATCTTGGGGTGGAGCATAATGTGATTTCAAAAAGCGGGGCCTGGTTCTCCTATGGTGAAGAACGCCTGGGGCAGGGTCGGGAAAATGCCCGCGAGTTTTTAAAGACTAATCCGGAAATTCGGGATGAAATTGATCGAAAAGTAAGAGAACTGGCCGGATTACCGCATGACCGTAAGGCAGAAGATAAAAACGAAGCTGAAGCTGGAAAAGAGAAAGATAAAAAGGAATCTTGAGTAGTGCGTGGTGATAACCGGTCATGGAAGATGAAAAGTTACTTAAAAAGGCCCGTAACAGAGCCCTGCGCTATCTGACCTACCGGTCGCGGACGGTAAAAGAGCTGCAGGACTACCTGGCAAAAAAAAATACTCCGGCTGTCGCAGCAGATCAGGTAATCGGGGAAATGAAAGAATACGGTTACCTTGATGACGGCCGGTTTGCTGAAGATTATATTAAGTATCGACAGATGCGGGGTTACGGTAAAATCAGGATTTCTTACGAACTTTCGCTTAAAGGGTTATCTCGCAATCTCATCGAAGAAAAACTGCAGGAATGTTATGATTTTGAAGCGGAAAAAGATCTTATTAATAAGCTGGTTTCCGGACGGACATCGCCAGATCAGTCGATTGATGAGCGCTGGCTGGCTCGCCAGGCCGGGTTCCTGAAAAGACGAGGTTTTTCTGATACCTTAATTATTGATATTTTAAGCGCTTATAAAGTTTCAGACTGATTAATCTTTTCTTGACATAAGATCATCATAGGGCTACAATTATAAAGGAAAAGTGGATTTTTGTTTATAGATAAATGTTCAGTTCATATCTGACAAGAGAAAGCCTGGTACCTAAGGGTACTGCGGATAGATTAAAAATATATAAGATCTTAATGGTTAAGGGATAAGTGTACCCTTTTTCATACCTTTCTCTTTTAAGCTGTGTCCTGGACACAGCTTTTCTATTTTAACGAATTAATCTATGTGATAACTAATACAGATCCGGAGGTGAAAAAGATGCTAGAATACTTATTTACCGCGTTAGTTGCACTGGCAATTGGTTTTGGGGCCGGTTACATAATACGCAAACTAATTGCGGAAGCAAAAATTTCTTCTGCAGAATCTGCAGCAAAAAAGATTCTGGACGAAGCCAATCATGAAGCAAACGCCCTAAAAAGGGAAAAACAGCTGGAAGCTAAAGAGGAAGCTCACCGCTTACGAACTGAGCTTGAGAAGGAAAGTAAAGAGAGACGTTCCGAACTGCAAAGGATGGAGCGAAGGTTACTTCAGAAAGAAGAAAGCTTAGACCGGAAAATTCTGAACGTAGAGAAAAAAGAAGATGATTTAAGGGAAAAAGAGGAAGAAAATAAAAATTTCCGGGTTAAGTTGGAAGAACTGCAGCAGCAGCAGTTAGCAGAACTGGAACGTGTATCCGGTATGTCAACTGAAGAAGCAAAAGAACTGCTTTTACAACGGGTTCGTGAAGAGATCGAACATGAAATGCTGGTTATGGTTAAAGATATAGAGAGCCAGGCCAAGGCTGAAGGTGAAAAAAAAGCAAGGGAAATTGTCACCCTGGCAATTCAACGCTGTGCAGCTGACCATGTTTCGGAAACAACGGTGTCGGTTGTCAACCTGCCAAATGACGAGATGAAAGGTAGAATTATTGGCCGGGAGGGTCGCAACATCAGGGCTCTGGAAACATTAACCGGTATTGATCTGATTATTGACGATACTCCTGAGGCAGTAATTATTTCAGGTTTTGATCCAATCAGGCGGGAAGTTGCCAGACTGGCCCTGGAAAAACTGGTTAGCGATGGCAGGATTCATCCGGCCAGAATTGAAGAGATAGTTGAAAAAACCCGCAAGGAAGTAGAAAACCAGATTAAAGAAGAAGGCGAAAGAGCCACTTTTGAAGCCCGGGTTCATGGGCTGCATCCTGAGCTGGTGACCCTGCTGGGCAAGTTAAAATTCCGGACCAGTTACGGTCAAAATGTTTTACAACACTCAATCGAAGTGGCCCACCTGGCCGGAATCATGGCAGCTGAGCTGGGCCTGGATGTAAACTTTGCCAAACGTGCCGGACTACTGCACGATATTGGTAAAGCAATCGATCACGAAACCGAAGGTTCTCACGTGATGATTGGAGCCGACCTGGCTAAGAAATATAAAGAATCACCGGCAATTGTCAATGCCATTGGAGCGCACCATGGAGATATCGATTTCCATACCCTGGAAGCAGTTTTAATCCAGTCTGCCGATGCAATCTCGGCTGTTCGCCCGGGAGCGAGACGGGAAACACTTGAGGCTTACATTAAGCGCCTTGAAAAGCTGGAAAATATTGCTGATTCCTTTGAAGGTGTTGAAAAAGCTTACGCCATCCATGCCGGCCGGGAGATTCGAATTATGGTCAAACCTGATCGCATTGATGATTATACATCGATAAAAGTTGCCCGGGATATAGTGAAAAAGATAGAAAGCGAGCTTGAGTATCCCGGACAAATTAAGGTAACGGTAATTCGAGAAACAAGGGCAGTTGATTATGCTAAGTAATATTTGTTTGAATTACTCAGGTATTTAATAACTAATTACAAGAAAGTGCCCTTTTACGGGCACTTTCTTGGATTTACAGAAGGCAGGATAAACAGCAATGAAAGTTTTGTTTATAGGTGATATAGTCGGAAAACCAGGACGAACTACAGTAAAAAAACTTCTACCCCGGCTGGTTGATCAAGAACAGGTTGAGATGGTAATTGCCAATGGAGAAAATTCTGCCGGGGGTGCAGGAATTACTGAAAAAGTTTTCCGGGAATTACAAAGCTTCGGAATAGATATAATTACTGGTGGTAATCACAGTTGGGACCGGAAGGATATTTATGATTTTATTGATCGTGAGCCAACTTTGCTGCGCCCGGCTAATTTTCCGCTCGCCGGGGTACCTGGTTCCGGGAGGATTATTTATCAAACAAAAACATCAAAGCTTAAGGTAGCTGTCATTAATCTGCTGGGACGGGTTTTCATGGGCCCGGTCGATTGCCCCTTCCAGGTAGTCGAACGTGAACTGGCAGCCCTGAACGGGGAAACAGATATCATCATAGTTGATTTTCATGCTGAAGCAACTTCCGAGAAACAGGCAATGGGCTGGTACCTTGACGGCAAAGTTAGCGCAGTAATCGGGACGCACAGTCATGTGCAGACTGCGGATCAACGTCTTTTAAAGCAGGGCACAGCTTATATGAGTGATGCCGGAATGACCGGTCTTTATGATTCCATTTTGGGGGTTGATATAGAAGGCCCGATGCAGCGTTTTATCACCAGGCTGCCGCATCGACTATCCATATCCGGGGGAAAAACTATTTTTAATGGTTCTTTACTCGACATAGATGAAGCAAATGGCAAAGCGAAGTCGATTAAAAGGATTTCCACGGTAATTGATTTGACTAATTGATTTAGCTAAAAATATTCAATGGGGTATCGAATAATTCATATAATTCTGGCAGGAATTTTGCGGAAAAGGAAGAATAAATAAATAAATCCGCAAAGGAGGCTTGCAATAATGGATGTATTAAAGGTCTCAGCAAAATCGAACCCCAATTCTGTAGCCGGCGCCCTGGCCGGGGTGCTTAGAGAAAAAGGTGGAGCAGAAATCCAGACTATCGGAGCGGGAGCCCTGAATCAGGCGGTAAAAGCAGTGGCTATCGCCAGGGGCTTTGTTGCTCCGGGTGGCATCGATTTAATCTGTATTCCAGCATTTACTGATATTGAAATCGATGGTGAAGAAAGAACTGCTATTAAATTAATTATTGAACCTCGTTAAATTCTATTCAGACTTACATGAAATGGTTGCTAAAAGCGCCCTCTTGAAGAAGTCTGCGGAGGGTCTTTTTTATTTATCACCCTGAAAGACAGGAGAAATATTAGTAGAAATGGCGACTGTAGATCTTGCAGATATGCACACACACAGCACTGCATCAGACGGGTATTACGATCCCAAAAAATTGACCGAAATGGTTGCCCGATCGGGGTTGAAAGCATTTGCCCTGACTGATCATGATACCCTGGATGGGCTTGCCGAAGCTGGCCATGCTGCGGATAAACTGGAGATTGAACTGGTGCCTGGAGTAGAGATCAGCGCAGTCCATAAAGAAAAAGAGATCCATATTTTAGGTTATTACCCACGCAACACCGGGGATCTAAGCACAGTACTTGCAGATTTACGAAAAGGTCGTCGATTCAGAATGGAAATGATGGTTGGTAAACTGCAGGACCGCGGATTCAGGATTACCAGTGAAGAAGTTGTCAAATTGGCTGGCAATGCTGCACCAGGCCGTTTACACCTGGCGCGACTGCTGCATCAAAAAAAGTATGTATCGACAATTAATGAAGCATTTCAACTTTACCTCGGGCGGGAAGGGCCGGCCTACGTAGGCCGTAAATTACCGGAGGCAGGTGATGCGATAGAACTTCTGATCCAATCCGGGGCTGTACCGGTCTATGCGCACCCGGGCGAAAAAGGTAAAGAAGATCTGAGTAAACTGGTCTCCCTTGGATTGCAGGGAATTGAAGTCTATCATCCTGACCATAACCGAAATTTAACTGCCTTATACCGCGATTTTGCAGAAAATAATGGGTTGCTGATCACTGGCGGCTCAGATTTTCACGGCCCGAAAACGTCAGAGAGTAATCACCTTCGAGAATATGCAGTAAATATGGAATTATTAATAAAACTTAAGCGATATGCAGGAATTATCTGAAAGCGAAATTTTAATATACTTAAATAGTAGAGAGATCTTTTATTTATGAGCGAAATATAAGCTTTCTCTTTTCAGAGCAGTTATAAAATGCTACAATCTATTATATGTGATTTACAGAGGAGTGAACTGCTTCATGGAAAAATTCGAATTTGCCATCCAGGTTCTAGTAATCGGATTTGCCGTAGTCCTGTTTACACTATTCTTACTATACGGTTTGCTTCTTCTTTTTTCGGCTGTATTTCATAAGAATAAAGAACAGCAAAGCACTTCCGGGCCAACTGCCAAACCTCTGGCTGCGGAAACACCTTCTCATTCGACTTTAGATTTGGAAGCAAAACGCCGGATTGCTGCTGTAATGGCTGCTGTATACCAATATATGCAGGATCAGCAGTTTTCTTTTAAACCCGGAAGTTTAAGAATAATTCCTGCCCAGCCGCAGTCTTCAGGTAACGGTTGGCAGGCAGCAGGCAGAAGGATGCTACTCCAAAACAGGATGGAGTTAGAAACTATTAGGAGGAAGAAACAGCGTGAAAACATTTAAAGTTACTGTTGACGGACAAACATACACAGTGCAGGTTGAGGAGACTGAGCAGGTTGGACAACAGGTAGTTGAGAACCAGGTTAAACAGCAAACACCGGCAAACAATCCTGCCCCTGCACCAGCGGCAGCTCCGGCAAATAAGCCGGCAGAAGATAATAATGCCGCGGCGGCACCGGCACTGGCCGGTGGTGGTGGAACCAGTGTGAACGCACCGATGCCAGGTTCAGTGATTGAAGTTAAGGTAGCAGCTGGCGACAAGGTTAATGAAGGCGATGTGCTGCTGATCCTTGAAGCAATGAAAATGGAGAACGAATTAACTGCTTCGCAGTCTGGGACAATTGGCCAGGTTCTGGTTAAAAAAGGCGATACAGTAAATAGCGGCGACCCCTTGATCGTCATTAGCTAATCAAAGCTTCTACCAGGTAAGATGAAGACAATGAAAGGGGTAATACCGCGATGATCGATCTGTTAGTAGAGTTTTTAGAAGGAACAGGCTTTGTCAATATACAGCTCAATGAAGTGATCATGATTCTGATCGCCTGTGTTTTACTATATCTCGGGATTGTAAAAAAATATGAACCGCTTTTACTGGTACCGATCAGCTTCGGAATCTTACTGGTTAACTTACCGCTTGGGACATTAATGCAACCGGAAACAGGACAGGAACTGGGCGGGTTGTTCTATTACCTTTCAAAAGGACTGGAGCTTGGGATATATCCTCCGTTAATTTTTCTTGGCGTTGGAGCAATGACCGACTTCGGACCGTTGATCGCCAACCCGGTTACCCTGCTGTTGGGTGCCGCTGCCCAGTTTGGTATATTCCTTACCTTTTTAGGGGCCTTTTATCTGGGCTTTTCAGCTCAGCAAGCCGGTGCAATTGGTATTATCGGTGGTGCAGACGGGCCCACGGCCATATTTCTGGCCAACCAACTAGCCCCGGAGTTGCTTGGCTCGATTGCTGTAGCAGCTTATTCATATATGGCTTTGGTGCCGATTATCCAGCCGCCGATTATGCGTTTGCTGACCAGCAAAAAAGAGCGGATGGTTGTAATGGAACAGCTGCGGCCAGTATCTAAAACAGAAAAAATCATTTTCCCGATCGCAGTTATTATTCTAACCGGCCTGTTGCTGCCGGCAGCCTTACCCTTACTGGGTATGCTGATGTTTGGCAACCTGATCAGGGAAAGCGGAGTAACAGAAAGACTGAGCAAAGGCGCTCAGAATGAATTAAATAATATTGTAGTTATATTCCTCGGTCTTACTGTTGGAGCAAAAGCAACAGCAGAGTATTTTCTGACTCCGGAGACAATTAAAATCATTTTACTCGGTCTGACTGCCTTTGCTTTTGGAACTGCAGCCGGAGTATTAATGGGTAAACTGCTTTATATCATATCCAAGGGAAAAATCAATCCCCTGATTGGCTCTGCCGGAGTATCGGCTGTTCCCATGGCTGCCCGGGTTTCCCAGACAGTCGGTAAGGAAGAAAACCCAAATAACTACCTGCTGATGCACGCAATGGGGCCCAACGTAGCAGGAGTTATCGGTTCAGCAGTAGCCGCAGGAATCTTGCTGTCAATTTTAAATTAACCGCTTGATCCGGTAAATTCAGGTCAGTATCCTGCTTATATAGCGTATATTATTAAATAACGGGGTGTTACATTGTCTGAAATACGAGTAAGATTTGCTCCAAGCCCGACAGGTGAGCTGCATATCGGTGGAGCCAGGACAGCTTTATTCAATTACCTTTTTGTGCGCAAGATGGGCGGTACCTTCGTACTTAGAATTGACGATACCGACCTTGAGCGTTCACATGATGATTATATTGACAAGCTTATGGCAGCCATGCAGTGGCTTGGTTTAAGCTGGGATGAAGGACCTTATTATCAGTCAAAGAGGATGGACCTGTACACAGCTGAAGCAGAGCGGTTGCTCTCAGAAGGAAAAGCATACCGCTGTTATTGCAGTATAGAAGAACTGGAAGCCGGACGGGAAGAAGCGCGCCGGGAAAACCGCTCTTTTTTATACCCCGGCACCTGCCGCAACCTGGCAGCCGATGAAGAGGAGGCGCTGCGGCGGAGTGGTCGTAACCCGGTAATCCGCTTAAAAATTCCAGGAGAAGGTAAAACAATAGTGCAGGACCTGATTCGCGGTGAAGTTATTTTCGAGAATAGCGATCTAGATGATTTTATCATAGTAAAATCAAACGGCCTGCCTACTTATAATTTCGCCAGCGTAGTCGATGATCTGGAACTTAAAATTACTCATATTATCAGGGCAGAAGAACACCTTTCAAACACTCCGCGCCAGCTTCTCTGTGCAGAAGCACTAAATAAAAAACTGCCTCTTTTTGCTCATGTTCCGATGATTTTAGCACCTGATCGAAGCAAATTGAGTAAAAGGCATGGAGCAACCTCTGTAGAAGAGTTCCGTGATCAGGGTTACCTGCCTGAAGCATTGATTAATTACATGACCCTACTGGGCTGGTCTCCGGGTGGCGACCGTGAACTATTTAGCATCACAGAGGCAACGGAACTATTCAGCCTCGACAAAGTCAATAAGACAGCAGCTATTTACGACACTGTAAAACTGACCTGGATGAATAGTCACTACATCCGGGAGGCTGATCTAAACCATCTGGCTGATCAGGCACGGCCTTTTTTCATTAAAGCAGGCCTGCTGAGTGTTGAACCCGATGACAGTGAATATAGCTATTTTTTGGCTGTGCTTGGCGCTGTGCGGGAGAGGGCGAAAACCCTGCAGGAACTTGCCGAAGCCTCAGATTACTTTTTTAATTACAATTTTACATACGACGAAAAGGGTATAAAAAAAGCCTTTGGCAAGGCTGGAACTGGTGAGTTATTACGTAAAGCAGCCACCGAACTGAATAATCTCGATGAGTTTAACAGGGAAAACAGTGAAGCACTTTTTGAAAAGCTTTCAGCCCGGTTGGAAATATCAGCCGGCCGGCTAATTCAGCCGACCCGACTTGCTTTGACAGGCAGGCTGGGCGGTCCGGGGCTGTTTGAAATTATGGAGCTGATCGGCAAAGAGCAAACCATAAAGCGGTTGGAACGCGGAGCTGATTATATAGATCAGAACAACACTTAAAACTACCAGGTTAACAGAGCTTGCAGGCGATAGCCTGTTTATGTATAATAATAAAAGGCTATGCGGGATGGTGTAGCGGGAGCACGGGTGACTCTGGATCACCAAGCCAAGGTTCGATCCCTTGTCCCGCAGCCAAATTAAGTTAAAAACCCTCTGTCACTCACAACAGGGGGTTTTCTTGAAACCGGAAGGAGCTTACGTTATGCAGCAATTGATTATCGGAGTTATCCTGATCGGAGTATTTTTTTTGCTGATTCTCTTTATAAAAAGTGGTTACAACAAGAAAAACCAGGATGAGCAGAAAAAATAAATTTAAAGCTAATCTACTAATCTTAGTAGTAATTCTTTCGGTTTTTCAGCCTGAAAACAGTTTTGCTGTACGGTTTGCGCTTACGGGGCGCGACACATTTTTCCCTGATTAACTCTTCATATGCAACCAGCATATTTTCTGCACAACGAACTGATGATACTTCTGTCACGTTGATTAAGGCTTCCCTGCTCAAATGTTGCCTGAGATGATCATTTTCCAGTAATTCCAGAACTGCATTTGTAAAAGAGGGAAGAGAAGGATCAGTGAGTAACCCATCTTCACCATGCACAACCATTTCAGCCGGACCAAAAGCCCGTACTGCCACAACGGGAAGACCTGTAGCTTTAGCTTCACCAATTACCAGCCCCTGGGTATCGGTCAGCGACGGAAACACAAACAGGTCGGCGCTGGCGTAACAGTGGATTATTTTATGGCGCGGTAAAACCCCGGTAAATATGACCTGCCTGCTTATGCCAAGCTGCCTGCACATTTTTTTTAAATCATGCTCCTGCGGTCCTGAACCAACCAAAACTAATTTTGTATCGGGGTGTCGTTCAAGAATAATTGCAAATGCCTTCAGAAGAAAGGCCACATTTTTTTCTTTGCCCAACCGGCCAACAAAAAGCAGTACTTTTTCTGTTTCGCAAATTCCGTAATTTTTCTGCAGCCAGCAGCTATCTAGATCTTTAAATTCATCGAGATCTACTCCCGTGGGGATGTTGGAAATTGGTGCTTCCACTCCGATACGCCGCAGGTAATTAACCACAATCTGCGAGGGCGCGACAACCATATTGCAGCGGTTACAAAAATCCCGGCCAATCGCCTGGACCACCTGCCTGGTTGCTTCTTCGACAAAGGGAATGTAGTGGACATACTGATCATAAAGCGTATGAAAGGTGAACACTAATGGTAACTTATAACGTCTTGCAGCCCTGGCACCCAGGCTGCCGAGTAGAAAGGGAGAGTGCACATGAATAATATCGAGTCCGATTTTTTTGATCGTTGGGCCTAATTGCACCGATATCGGGATCGGCAGGGAGAATTCAGGCATGGTCGGCGCCGGAACTGATACAAAACGGTAAACGCCTTCTTCCTTCGGTGGCTGCAGCAGTGGGTAGTCGGGACCAAAAATATAAACCTCGTGCCCCCGGGCTGTGAACTCTCTCGAAAATAGCTCAATAGATCTTACTACGCCGCTGGTGTAAGGCCTGAAACTATCAGTAAAAACTCCTATTTTCAAGACTTTCCCTCCTGAAAGTAAAAGTCATCTCTAACCGGTTGCTGTATTTATTGTTGATCGGGCTCCGGGTCAGCAGTGTGAACCTGAGCCTGTTCATACGCATCGTCGATTAAGTGTTGAGATATTTCCATTGCTTTAGCCAGACCTTCCCGGTAATTATAGGCTTCAGCAGCTTCGACGTTGTTCTGGTGCCACTGTTTAAGCTCCTCGACCTTGGCGTCACTGAGGTTATACTCTTCAGGATCTGCAGTAAACACATCGGAAAGGGGAAGGATGCGGTGACGCCATTCCCGGTGAATCCAGGTAATTTCATAATCGACTCCGCTAATCCAGGCTTCTCCTGTATCCATATTCTTCATTAAAATAAGGTCAAGCAACAGATGGTATTCGACAAAGGGAGAAATATTGGCAGGGTAATGCTGATTTGATAAAAATGTGCCTTGGGAATAGATAGCCAGGGTTGCCCGTTCAGTTCCATCGGATTTCTGGTTAAAAAACCATTCAAAAGGCTGGACATATTTTGGATGTCCGCCGATGATCAGGTCGGCCCCCGCAGTAGCTAATTCCTCGGCAACCTGGCGGTAATACTGAGGGTATGGCTCTGAAGCGTATTCATTATCTCCCCAGTGAGGGAACAGAGCGACAAGGTCAGCACCGCTGTTACGGGCTTTTTCGATATCGGCTATAACCGGGCTTAAATCATTAAACCCGGGCACGTAATTAAGAATATATTCATGCCCTTCGGGAACAGTAATTCCATTTGTGCTCCAGGTATAACCAATAAAGGCAATTTTAATACCATCATGCTCAACTATTAAGGGGATTTCTTTTTCATCAGGGGTTTTGTAAGCACCGAATGTTTTTACTCCAAGCCCGCGTATAAAATCAAGGCTGGCCATCAAGCCGTCATAACCGCGATCGAGAGCATGATTATTTCCAAGCGTCATCAGGTTTATGCCGGCATTGTGCAGGGCTACAGAAAGTTCCTGTGGAGAGTTGAAGAGGGGATAGCCGGTGTAACCACTGTAACCCCAAAATCCTATATCCGGACCGGCCTGCGAGGTTTCCAGGTCGGCTACGGCAAGATCGGCTTGCTGCAATTTAGAGGCGATTATTTCAAAAGTGGGGGTGAAATCGTATTTGCCGTCACCGATATGAGCTTGTTCAATATTGGGTACATGGGGAAATATGTTGCCAACGGCAATTAAATTCACGGAGCGTAAATCAGGTTCGTATTGCTCCGGTTCCGGTTCCGACTCCCCGTCATCGAAAGGTTCTTCAACTGATGCCTGGTTATTGCGATTAAAATTAAAGATCTGATCCAGTGAAATAGTATTACCAGCTTTTGCTCCGATGAAGAACGAAAAGCCGATTAAAAGGACAAATATAAGTAAATAGTAGATTCTACGCATAAAAAAAGCCACCATCCCCGATAATGGATTTATTACTGCCTAGATTATATCATAAGCAATCTTTATCTACCATTGGATGAACCAGGTGAGCAGATTCTGCAGCCATTCCCACTGAGCTCCCTCGCCACCGGTGAGATTAAAGGAGGGGTCGGAAGCGCTGTAACCACCGATTTCCGGGTGAGGCCCAAAAAGCAGATGTTTCCCCTGGTTATTACGTCCGGCTACAACAGCAGGCTGATTATTAATGCTGTAGCGCGCCAGAACGGTAAATTCATCATAGAGCTCATTTTCGGAATGATTGTCTTCAAAAGGTTCAAAATATGGCCCGTCAAAGTAGTAAACCGGCAGGGGGGCGAGAAAAGAACTGTTAAACTGAAATTCTTCAGACAGATCAAGCTCAGCAATTTCTCCCCAGCCAATTTGCCCGCTTAATGGGCCAACTGCTTTACCGGGAAAAAGCTGGAGGGGGTAGCTGAAGTCATCGCCATACCAGCTTAATATTGCCGATGCATAGTATGCGCCGGCACAGCTGCCAATAAACATTCCGCCGTCATTAACAAATTGGACAAGTGAATCATGGTTAATTGCTGCATACTTATACTCTGCGGCAAAGCCGCCGGGAAACCAGATCAAATCATAAAGCTCAGCCAGGTCCGCCCCCTGAAGATCTTCCTCGTTGATTACAGACCACTGATAGCCGTAATGTTCAAAAAAATTACCAAATGCCTCTACATTGATATCCCAGCTGCCTGTTCCGCCATATAAGCCAATATATGGCAGCACTTGTACAGATTCAGGTTCAGTCGAGCCTGATTCCGGTTCGGCAGGCTTTTCATTAAGCTCTGAATAACCTTCCGATGCTAGATCATCCTTGCTGGTTTCACTAAACGTATCTGAAGGCATGGATGCACAGGCACCCAGGTTGAACAGTACGATGAAAAGCAGTAAAACTAAAAAAAAGAAATGACTGGTTCTAAAACTTGCTTGGTGATTATTCATCGAATTAATATAAACCTCCGGGCTTAAAGCGGCATACTGAATTCAACTGTAATTATAACAGAATTAATGATTACTTAGTTAACAAGCATAACTGTGAAAATATATTTGTGGCTGAGTGTAATGTTCTTAGAGGATTTTAAAGCCTGAAATCCTTAATAATTTCTGGTTTAGATCAGTTAGTTTACATAAGATGTATTATCGGAAGTTAACTACGGGGTATTTAAACGTTTTTACGCCAGTGCTTAATAATTTCATTAAATGAAGTTCCACAATGCGGACAATCCCCTTCGTAGTGTAAAATAAAACTGCATCCACTGCACTTAAGCGCCGGGATACGTTTTCTCTGCACAGGTTTATTTAAATCTATTTCAATCTGTATTTCTGCTTCTTTTTCCTGGCTTACCTGATCCAGAGCTGCCGGATCTGCTTTCGATTCCTGAGCTACCGGTTGTTTAATCTCCTCTGTCTGTCCCTTGAGCAAATCTGAGCCCTTCTGAGCCAT
>CAZCHW010000017.1:0-13193 GCA_964498375.1 uncultured Syntrophomonadaceae bacterium
CGGTAATTACGAGAAAATGACCGAGCTGGCCAAAGCAAAGGAGTGCCCGTTGGTTGTAAGCGGCAAAAACCTCGAAGAAACGGCCGAGCTGGTCGAAAAGGTTGTAGCCCTCGGTTACAAGGAACTGGTGCTCGACAGCGGGGCCCGTGAAACCAGCCAGGTACTGGCTGATTTAACCCAGTTCCGCCGCCTGGCCGTGCGGAAAAAATTCCGTCCCTTTGGTTATCCGGCGATCGCTTTTACCAGCAAGGAAGATCCGCGCGAAGAGGTAATCCAGGCTGGCGTTTATATGAGCAAGTATGCCGATGTAGTGGTAATGAAAGCCTGCGAAAAGCAGCAGTTGCTGCCGCTGCTATCCTGGCGTCAGAACCTTTACACTGACCCGCAGAAGCCGATTGCCGTAGAAGCAAAACTTTACGATATCAGCGATCCAAACGAGGATTCGCCTGTCTATATAACCACTAACTTCTCACTGACCTACTTTATTGTAGAAGGTGAAGTGGAAAGCTCACGGATTCCCAGTCGCATACTGTCGGTTGATACCGGCGGTGTATCGGTGCTGACTGCATATGCAGATAACAAGTTTTCTGCAGAGACTATCACCGAAGCGATTAAGAAATCCGGTCTTGAAGAAAAAGTCAAGCACCGCAAGCTGGTCCTGCCGGGCCATGTTGCCGTGCTTAAAGGTGCCCTGGAAGAGGAGTCTGGCTGGGAAGTTATTGTCGGTCCACGTGAAGCTTCCGGAATCACCAAGTTTTCCAAAGAAAACTTTGCTTAAAATTTAATATATAGAAAGGAGCATTTACATGGCTGTCGAAATCCTTAAGGAAAAATATAGAAGTAAAGTAGGCGAGGTCGTCCTTGGTGCAACCAAAGACCAGGGCGGTACCCGCAGCCATACCATTACCGTCGGCGGTGAAGAAGCGCTGCCATTTCTTCATTTTGAAGGCGCTACCCCCAACCGTCCTGTAGTGGCCCTGGAAGTATGGGATATGGCTCCCGAAGAGTGGGATCCCCTGTTCGAAAAATACTACGGCGATGTCTGGAACGATCCGGGCGCCTGGGCGAAAAAATGTGTCGATGAATACGGAGCCGACCTGATCCAGGTCCGCCTTAAAAGTGCCGACCCCGACCTGAAAGACTCTTCACCGGAAGACTGTGTTGCCGCTGTGAAGAAAGTTCTTGAAGCGGTAGGAGTACCCCTTATAGTTGTCGGTTGCGGCAAAGCTGAAAAAGACAATAACATTTATACCCCGGTGGCCGAAGCGTGCGCCGGCGAAAACCTGCTGATCGGGGTGGCCGAGCTGGAAAATTACAAGGCTGTAACCAGCGCCTGCATGGCCAACCAGCACAACATTATTGCCCAGTCCCCGATTGACATTAACATCTGCAAACAGTTAAACATACTGATCGCCGAGATGAGCACTGCTATGGCCAGCAGGATTGTGATCGACCCGACCATTGCCGCCCTCGGATACGGAATTGAATATTCCTATTCAATTATGGAAAGAGCACGCAATGGTGCTCTTCAGGGCGATAAGATGCTGGCCATGCCGATGATCGGCAACGTCGGCCTTGAATCCTGGAGAACCAAGGAAGCCAACACCAAGAGTGACGAAGAACCCGGTTGGGGTGAGCAGGAAGAACGCGGAGTGCTCTGGGAAACCACCACTGCCATGGCTTACCTGCAGTCAGGCATTGATATTATGGTTATGCGTCATCCCGATGCATTAAAAGTGATTAAAGCCAACATTGACGACCTGATGCAGGATAACAGTTATTAAGCAAGCTGAGCCGGCAGCACTTTGTTGCTGCCAGCAGCAATAGATATGGGAAGATGTGGACACTAATCGCAGCAGTATTTACAATTTTATTTCCAGTTTATGGACAGGAAAGTATACAGTAAAAGAGCCAGCACCTGTAACAGTTTAGTATAGCCAGTCAAGAGAGTAAAAGTAACAGATTTCATTGAACCAGGATACGCAGTAATTGAAGCAGCAAATTATCCGGCGAGAAAGGTGTAAGGGCACGGTTCGCCGTGCCCGCATCCTCCCAAAAAAGAATTTGTTCACAAGATATTTAATAAAAGGAGGCTACCCCATGATTATTATTGGCGAACGGATCAACGGCATGTTTAAAGACATTGCCAAGGCGATCAAAGATCGCGATCCCGCACCGGTGCAGGAATGGGCCCGCAAGCAAGAGTATAATGGCGCACATTATCTTGATATCAATGTTGGCCCCAGTTCGCCCAATCCGGTTGATGCGATGAAGTGGCTGGTGGAAGTAACCCAGGAAGTGAGCGATCTGCCTCTCTGCCTTGATTCCACCAAATACGATGCAATTGAAGAGGGGTTAAAACTTTGTAAGCATCCGGCCATGATCAACTCGGTCCCCGCTGAAATGCCGAAGATGGAAAGGGTCTTTTCCATGGCGGCTGAGTACGGTGCCGAGATAATCGGTCTGGCAATGAATGAAGAAGGAATTCCCAAGGATGCCGACAGCCGTATTGCCCTGGCGGCAGAACTTGTTGCCACAGCCGATGCTTTTGGCATAGCACCCGATATGCTCTACATCGACCCCCTGGTACTGCCCTGTAATGTAGCCCAGGACCACGGCCCCGAAGTGCTGAGAACCCTGCGTGAAATTAAGTTGATCTCCGATCCGGCGCCCAAAACGGTAGTAGGGTTGAGCAACGTTTCCCAGGGCACCAGGAATCGTGAATTGATTAACCGGACCTTTGCCGTGATGGCTATGGCCAACGGGCTTGATGCCGGGATTGTCGATGCAAACGATGATGAACTGATGTCAGCAATAGCTTCAGCCCGGATTATCCTCAACATGGATATCTATTGTGATTCCTATGTTGATGTTTTTATGCAGCGTAACCGCTAATTGGCAAAAATGTGGTAAAATATAAAGCATAGTTTTTAGTTGAGAAGGGATGGTGAGCTTATGATTATCGCGGAACGTAAGCCGCTGGAAGAAATTGCGGCCATGGTGGCACCATACAAACGTGTTCTAGTGCTCGGATGTAACACTTGTGTGGCAGTCTGCATGGCCGGCGGTCAGAAGGAAGCAGAAGAAACGGCGGCGCTTCTCCGCATACACCGTAAAAAAGAAAATATCGACGGTGTAGTAGACGTATTCTCGATTGAAAGACAGTGTGAGTTTGAGATGATCGACGAAGTCCTCGAAAAGCTGAAGGGCTATGATGTGATCCTCTCGTTGGCCTGTGGTGTTGGCGTGCAGACTATGGTTGAACGCGACAACTCGATGAGAGTATTCCCCGGCCTGAACACAACCTCAATGGGCTATCCGATTGAGCAGGGAGTCTGGGTTGAACGTTGCCTTGGCTGCGGTGACTGTGTGCTGCACCTGACCATGGGTATTTGCCCGATTTCCCGTTGTGCCAAGAGCATTCTCAACGGACCCTGCGGCGGCTCGGCAGAAGGCAAGTGCGAGCTTGGCAAAGATGTTGACTGTGCCTGGCACCTGATTCACGAACGTCTTAAGGCTTTTGGCCGCTTGTCCGATCTGGACGAGATTCAGCCTCCCAAAGACTGGTCAACAGCGCATCACGGTGGCAATAGAACCACAGTAAGGGAGGATGTTAAAATTGATCGCGGGTAGCAAACTTGAAAGAATGATGGAAGCAGGACACTTTGTTGTAACTGGTGAACTCGGCCCGCCTAAGGGTGCCGATATTACCGAGATGCTGCACCATGCCGAAGGCATGAAAGATCACGTTGAAGCCTGTAATATTACCGATAACCAGACTGCCATTGTGCGTACCTCCAGCATTGCCTGCGGGGCTGCCCTGGTACAAAAAGGTATCGAACCGATCATCCAGATCGTTACACGTGACCGCAACAGAATCTGCATCCAGAGCGATGTCTTGGGAGCCCAGGCCCTGGGTATCAAGAACATCCTCTGCATCGCCGGTGACCACATGAAATTCGGTAACGAACCCGGTTCCAAGGGGGTATACGATATCGACTCCATTCAGCTGCTCAAAGGGTTAAAAGACCTGCGCGATGAAAAGCGCTTCATGGGCGGAGAAGAGCTTGATGGAGAAGTAAGCTACTTCCTTGGTGCAGTGGAAAACCCCTTTGCCGATCCCTTTGAATTCAGGGTCGACCGGTTGGAGAAAAAGATCAGGGCCGGAGCAAGCTTTATCCAGACCCAGTGCATTTTTGACCTGGACAGGTTCGAAAAATGGATGGAACTGGTTCGCGAGCGCGGCCTGCACAAAAAGATAAAAATTCTTGGCGGCATCACCCCGATTAAGTCACTTGGTGCAGCCAGGTACATGAAAAACAACGTTTCCGGAATTACCATTCCCGACGAGCTGATTGAGCGGCTTAAGGGAGCGGAAGATAAAAAGGCAGAAGGCCTTAAAATTGCCATTGAAACGATCGAAAGATTAAAGGAGATCGAAGGTGTGGCCGGTGTGCACGTTATGGCCATCGCCTGGGAAGAAAAGGTTCCCGAGATTGTCGAGCGAGCCGGGCTGTATCCCCGTCCGAAGATCGACTGAGATGATCCCGGTCTACCCTTCCTTTAATCGAAGCTAACAGCCGAGACAGGCCTTCACAGGCCTGTCTTTTGTATAAGCAAACAAAATATATGTAAAAAGCGGAGGTGAATTATGCAAAAAGATGTTGTTATCGTCAGCGCGGTACGCACTCCGATCGGCGACTTCGGCGGCGCTTTTCGCGATCTTCCGGCCTTGCAGCTGGGCATTACTGCAGTTAATGCGGCACTTGACCGGGTCCCCGGTCTGGAAAAAAACAATGTTGATGAAATTATCTTTGGCAATTGCGGTCAGCGCAGCTATGAGCCAAATATTGCCCGCTGTATTGCCCTGGAGGCCGGGTTTCCGGTTCAGACAACCGGAATGACTATTCAGCGCCAGTGCAGTTCGGCTATGCAGTCAATTGTTTCAGCCTACCAGGAGATATTGCTCGGTGACGCTGAAATTGTTGTCGCCGGCGGGGTGGAATCGATGAGCACAGCGCCCTACCTTTTGAAAGGAGCGCGCTGGGGTCAGCGTCTGCAGCATGGAGAGATGACTGATTCTCTCTGGGAAATGCTGATGGATCCGGTTCATAAAATTATGATGGGTGAAACTGCAGAGCGCTTGGCCGACAAGTACGGTATCAGCCGGGAAGAGCAGGATATAATTGCTGAGCGCAGTCACCGCAATGCACTAAATGCCATTGATGAAGGGCGCTTTAAAGATGAAATTACTCCGGTTAAAGTAAAATCAGGCCGGAAAGAAGTTATTGTCGATACTGATGAACACCCGCGCCGTGATGTTTCGCTGGAATCTCTGGCCAGGCTAAGGCCGGCTTTTCGTAAAGATGGAGGAACGGTAACAGCAGGCAATGCTTCCGGGCTAAATGACGGAGCGGCTGCAGTGGTTGTGATGAGTGCCGGGAAAGCGGCTGAATTAAGCCTGAAACCGCTGGCCAGAATCGTCTCCTACGCCTGGGCCGGTGTAGAGCCAGACCTGATGGGGTATGGCCCTGTCCCGGCAACCAGGAAGGCTCTCAGCAGGGCAGGTATGGCCCTGGACCAACTAGACCTGGTCGAGCTTAATGAGGCCTTTGCTGCCCAGTACCTGGCCTGTGAGAAGCTCTTAGAGCTTGAGCGGGGCATTGTCAATGTTAATGGCAGCGGTATAGGCCTTGGCCACCCGGTTGGCGCTACGGGGGCACGGATTGTTGTCACCCTGCTCCATGAAATGGCTCGCCGTGATAATCGGTTTGGCCTTGCCACCCTCTGCGTCGGCGGCGGCCTCGGTATGGCCATGATTCTGGAACGCCTTTAGTTCATGCGTTTCAAAGTTATGCTAATCTGGAGTAATTATAGTTTATTAACAAGAGGAGGAACAAGCAATGTCTGAATTGGTTCAAGTAACCCGGGAAGAGCGTCTGGCTATCGTAATGATCAACCGTCCGCCAGTTAATGCGCTCAACCAGGACGTCCTTGATGCGCTTGAAGAAGCTTTTACTGAGTTGAAGAAAGATCAAACTGTCGGTGCCGTAATTATTACCGGTAGCGGCGAAAAAGCCTTTGTCGCCGGGGCAGATATTACCCAGTTTCCAAAATTGAACCGCGAAAACGGTGAAAAACTGAGCCGCCGCGGGCAACTGGTATTTCAGCAAATTGCCGATTTCCCCGCCCCGGTAATAGCCGCAGTCAACGGTTTTGCCTTAGGTGGCGGCCTTGAGCTGGCCCTGGCCTGCGATATTCGTATTGTTGCGGAAAATGCAAAGGTTGGCTTGCCCGAGGTTACTCTCGGTATTTTCCCCGGTTATGCAGGGACTCAAAGGCTGCCCCGTTTAATTGCAAGCGGCAAAGCAAAAGAACTGATCTTTACCGGTGCAATGGTAGGCGCAGAAGAAGCTCTGAAACTGGGTATTGCCGACCACCTGACCCCTGAAGGTGAAGCGCTGTCTAAAGCAAAAGAGGTGGCTGCAAAAATCCTGAAAAACGGGCCGATTGCGATTCGTTTTGCCAAGGAAGCGATCAACAAGGGGCTCGATCAGACCCTGGAAGAGGGGCAAAAAACTGAAGCCTCGTATTTTTCCGAGCTCTGTGCTACTGAAGACCAGAAAGAAGGGGCCCTGGCTTTCCTGGAGAAGCGCCCCCCCGTCTTTAAGGGAAAATAATAAGATCGGAGCTGAAAGAGAATGGATATAAAAACAATAGCTGTTATCGGCGCCGGAACCATGGGCAGCGGCATAGCCCAGGTGGCAGCAGAAGCCGGCTTTGAGGTAATCCTGCGCGATCTGGAAGATAACTTTGTCCATCGCGGCATGAGCAATATCAACAAGAACCTGGGCCGGGCGGTCGACAAGGGTAAGAGAAGTAAAGAAGAGGCGGAAGAAATTGTCGGACGCATTCGCGGAACCACTAACCTGGAAGATTTAAGCGTGGCCGACCTGGTGGTTGAAGCTGTTGTGGAAAATATGGATTTAAAGAAAGAACTCTACGGCGAACTTGACCGGGTCTGTAAGCCCGATGCGGTAATTGCCTCTAATACTTCCGGTTTGAGCATTACCGAGATGGCCTCGGCGACCAGGCGGCCTGATCAAGTGATCGGCATGCACTTTTTTAACCCCGTGCCGGTAATGAAGCTGGTCGAAGTAATTATGGGCGCTTCTACGGCAAAAGAAACCTTTCAGCTAATCATTGAGGTTTCCCGCAAATTGGGCAAGGAACCGATTGCCGTTAATGAAGCGCCGCTCTTTGTGGTAAACCGCATTTTGGTCCCGATGATCAATGAAGCAGCTTATGTGCTTATGGAGGGCGTAGCCTGTGCCGAGGATATCGATAAAGGGATGATGCTCGGGGCGAACCACCCGATTGGCCCCCTGGCCCTGGCTGATTTGGTTGGCCTCGATGTGCTGCTGGCTGTGCAGGATACCCTTTACCAGGAAACAGGAGACTCAAAATACCGGGCCTGCCCGCTGATCCGTAAAATGGTCAGGGCCGGTCACCTGGGCCGCAAAAGCGGCAGGGGCTTTTACAGCTATAGCTGATTAGCTTTCGGACAATGGGTTGTAAGAGTAAAAAGCCCCTTTGCTTCTGGCAAAGGGGCTTCAGCTTCCAGGGTATATAGTTTTCACTGCTCAGGCATCGCTTAAGCCTTGTTTAGAACAGCTCGTACCAAGCTAGGGTAACTGCCTTTGGTCCCGGCCGCAGAATCGGCATGTCAAAGCTTTCCCTGACCGAGGCCATACCTTCTACATACATATCCTCAAAGAGCATAGTGTTCTCAAAGGGGTTGCTCATGCTGATCAGGCGTCGCATTTCTCCGCCCGAGGTATAGGCGTACTGGTCAATTTCAAAGTAGTTGCCCACATAGTAATCGCCACGGTCATAGCCGCGCCGGCGGTCGTCACGGTCCGACCAGTGAATGCCGCGTTCGTAGAACCAGAGCTGTTCCTCATCGTAGTAGACGCGGTTTCCGTATGGATCAACTACGCCATACAATTCTTCGTAGGGCCCCGGTCCGTAGGCGGCAATAAAGTCAGACTGGTAATTACCGGTATGTCCGGGGTTGGTAGTAATCGAGGCGATCCAGCGCTGCATGGTCAAGCCATAAACTGGCAAAACGCCGGAAACAACCAGGGGATCGTAAACATTAATAATATCGTCCACTGCAATATCCCCGTAAACGGCATCTGCTGCCGACATTGGCCGGCTGCAGAGCTGAATATCGGTGGTTACCCGCAGGTTGCCCAATGCGTCAGCCGGAACGGTCCAGGCCGAATCTTCATTGACAGTAATAATGTTGGCAGCCATGCGCACGTATTCACTCTTGGTCATCTCACCGTAACCGCGCACTGTGGTCTGCTTGACTGCGCCGGTGGTACACCGGTGGCCAAGCTGACGGTCGATCGTGATCCTGCCCCCGATATCGTAGATGATCGAATGGTCAAACCTTTTTTCGGGATCATCCAGCGGCGGTACATCCTGGGCAACAGCCGGGGCGGCGATTGTCAGGCAATACAGAATAAGTATAGCCAGAACTAGATAAGTCCTTTTTTGCACCCGTTAAACACTTCCTTTCCATGTCAAAGCTGTGATCAGTTTAACGTTTTGCATACCCCAATACAATTCTCCATGAAAGCCAAAATTCCTTCCGAATATAGCATGAAATTATAGCACTGTCAAACCGGCTGGCCAATTAAAAAACCCGGGGAGCTTGCACTCCCCGGGTTTCAAGTATTAGCGAGGTGAACTAACACTTATAGACTTGCTTGGTTGAAACCTATTTTAGAACAGGTCCCAGATGTCCCACCACAGGCCAGGCATATCTGCGCCGGCGGGCAGGTTGCTCATCGAGAAGGTTTCCTGAACGTCAGACTTGCCAACAACGCTCATATCTTCCATCAGGTAGCCGTGGTTGAAGGGGCTGCTGATGCTGATGTAGCGCTGCAGGGTGCCCTGTGAAGTGCGGGCATGCTGATCCATGTCAAAGTAGCTGCCAACATAGTTCGGACCTACGCCCGGGCGAGCTCCTTTGCCGTCAGCTGTTTTATCAACGTTGAACAGTTTCCAGCTGTCACTGTTACGCCATGTCCAGCTATCGCTTTCAGCGTATGCAGCCGGTGAAACAGTCTCTTCTCCGCCGTAGGGGCCATGAGCCGCTACGCCGTCCTGGTAGAGGTTACCTGAGAAACCGGGGTCAGCCTGAACCTGAACAGCCCAGATCTGGTCGGTTAATGCATCGTAACCTTTTGCAGCAGCGTTGTCCCATACAGTTGCATTGTTGAACCCAGTGCCACCATAGAGATCGCCAATTGTGGGAATGATCGGTACTTCATATGCATCCGAGTCATATTCAAACTTGGGAGGTGCACAGAGATGCCATACTGTGGTAACGGTCAGCGGGGTTGCGCCTGCTACCCAGTTGTTGTCATCTTCCATGGTAATACGGCCCGGAACCATGCTTACGGTCTGGGTCTTGTCCATTACGCCGTTGCCGACGATGGTTTGCAGTACTTCGGCTCCGGTGTTGCACCAGTGGCCTGCTTGCTTTTTAAAGTCGATGGTGCCGTCAAATTCATAAGCGGCACTGTGGGTCATTTGTGCGAAAGCCGGTGCGGCAAGTGCCACAACCATAACTACGGCCAACGCTACTGCTACTAATGTTCTTTTCACGCTAAGAACACTTCCTTTCAAATTTTTAATAATTACTGACTTGCTTAAAGCACCTCGCTAAAAGTTAATTTATCATCTAACTGTTAACTTGTCAATGCTTCTGTTAGGAATCTGTGTAGATTTGTTAGGAAATTGTTAAGCAGAAAGGTGTAGGCATTAAAAAACCCGGGGAGCTTGCACTCCCCGGGTTTCAAGTATTAGCGAGGTGAACTAACACTTATAGACTTGCTTGGTTGAAACCTATTTTAGAACAGGTCCCAGATGTCCCACCACAGGCCAGGCATATCTGCGCCGGCGGGCAGGTTGCTCATCGAGAAGGTTTCCTGAACGTCAGACTTGCCAACAACGCTCATATCTTCCATCAGGTAGCCGTGGTTGAAGGGGCTGCTGATGCTGATGTAGCGCTGCAGGGTGCCCTGTGAAGTGCGGGCATGCTGATCCATGTCAAAGTAGCTGCCAACATAGTTCGGACCTACGCCCGGGCGAGCTCCTTTGCCGTCAGCTGTTTTATCAACGTTGAACAGTTTCCAGCTGTCACTGTTACGCCATGTCCAGCTATCGCTTTCAGCGTATGCAGCCGGTGAAACAGTCTCTTCTCCGCCGTAGGGGCCATGAGCCGCTACGCCGTCCTGGTAGAGGTTACCTGAGAAACCGGGGTCAGCCTGAACCTGAACAGCCCAGATCTGGTCGGTTAATGCATCGTAACCTTTTGCAGCAGCGTTGTCCCATACAGTTGCATTGTTGAACCCAGTGCCACCATAGAGATCGCCAATTGTGGGAATGATCGGTACTTCATATGCATCCGAGTCATATTCAAACTTGGGAGGTGCACAGAGATGCCATACTGTGGTAACGGTCAGCGGGGTTGCGCCTGCTACCCAGTTGTTGTCATCTTCCATGGTAATACGGCCCGGAACCATGCTTACGGTCTGGGTCTTGTCCATTACGCCGTTGCCGACGATGGTTTGCAGTACTTCGGCTCCGGTGTTGCACCAGTGGCCTGCTTGCTTTTTAAAGTCGATGGTGCCGTCAAATTCATAAGCGGCACTGTGGGTCATTTGTGCGAAAGCCGGTGCGGCAAGTGCCACAACCATAACTACGGCCAACGCTACTGCTACTAATGTTCTTTTCACGCTAAGAACACTTCCTTTCAAATTTTTAATAATTACTGACTTGCTTAAAGCACCTCGCTAAAAGTTAATTTATCATCTAACTGTTAACTTGTCAATGCTTCTGTTAGGAATCTGTGTAGATTTGTTAGGAAATTGTTAAGCAGAAAGGCTAAAAGTGTAAGGAGACGGTGTAATAGAAATGTAATTTATATCTGCCCTGAATTAGTCTGCTCTTCACAAAAGAGGCAGGGTATGTTAACTTTAAAACCTGAGCGTTAAAGTTTAACCTGTCAGGAGATTATATTAATGAAAAAACAGATGATTAAAGACCTGCGGGTCGGCGATGAAGTAGAAACACAGGTTCTGGTGATTGAAATTAACAAGACTGCCTTTTCTTCGCCCCACCGGGCCGGAGAATATTTTCTAAAGCTTACCCTGGGTGATGTAAGCGGCCGGGTGAAAGCAGTTATGTGGGATCCGCCGTCTGACGGGGAAGAGATCGGCCAGGATGATATTATTTTTATCCGCGGTTCAGTGACCGATTACCACGGACCGCAGGTGGTGATCAGCGAGATGCGCCGCCTTGACCCGACCAGGGTAAACCGGGCCTTTTTCCAGCCTGTTTCGGAGCGTGACAGCAGGGAAATGGTCGCCGAGCTGGAGGCAATAATAAATGAAGAAATTAAAGATCGTGATCTGCAGGCTCTGCTGAAAGCTTTTTTTGGCGATGCCGAATTTGCCCGCCGTTTTGCCCAGGCTCCGGCGGCGCGAACGGTGCACCACAATAATGTTGGCGGTCTTTTGGAACACACCCTGGAAGTGGTTGAGATCTGCCGCTGCCTGGTTAAACTGTACCCCCATAAAATTAACCCCGACCTTTTACTGACCGGGGCAATTTTGCATGATATCGGCAAGGTGGAAGAGTATAAACAGGACAGTATCAGCTTTGACTTCACCGACCGGGGCAAACTGGTCGGCCACATTAGTATCGGCAAGGAAATGCTCGATACCCGCCTGGCCGGTCTGGCAACATTTCCTGCTGAATTAAAGCTGGAACTTGAACATATGATTTTAACCCACCATGGCATGCGGGAATGGGGTTCTCCGGAAATTCCGAAAACAATTCACGCCTTTGCCCTGTTTCATGCCGATCTGGTCAGTGCGAGAATGAACCAATTTATTACAGTAATCAATAAGCACGTGCCTGAAAGCGGTGAATGGACAGAGTGGGACCGTTTTCTGGAGCGCTCTATCTTCGTTCGTCCTGTCGACGGGCAGGAGAAATAATCCTCAAAGAGAACTTAATAAATATAGATCCAGTTAATAATGTTTAACTGATCGTTTTAAGTTAGAAGAAAGTGATGGTAATGATCATTGGGCAGAGCAGATAAGCCGAAAAACATCATCAAAACCGAAGGCCCCGACCATAAGATTATCCCCTTTCACCAGGAAGCAGAATACTATTCCCGCAAGGGGGCATATTACAGTCTTAAGAACAAGCCGGGCAAAGCGTTGCTTTACCTGCAGAAGGCAGTAGAGGCAGGCCCTGAAGATCCGCTGAACCACTATAACCTGGCCTGCCTGCTCAGCCGGACTGACCGGTTGAAAGAGGCAAACGGTATTTTCAGGCACATAGTGCAGCATATGGATCAGGAGCTGACAGAGTGTTATTTCTACATGGCTGTCAACCACGGCTTGATGGAAGAATTGCCCGAAGCAAAGCGCTGCTTGCTCAAATACCTGCATATTGCTCCGGAAGGCGATATGGTCGAAGAGGCTGAAGATTTGCTGGTCGCCCTGGAAGAAGATGAAGAATACGAGGTTTTTAACCAGGAATTAAGCGCAGCTGAAACGGACGAGATGCTCAAGCTGGTTGATGAACTGCGTCTGGTTGAGTTCAGGGCTGCCTTGCTTGAGGAAAAAACCTTTCAGGCCACGCTGGAATGGGGCCTTTACCAGGGAGCCGACCTGCTAAAAGAGGCTATCTTAAGGCTTTACGGGGAAACTGACTGCGCTGTAGCCCGCCGAAACCTGGCCAGCTATGCCGCTAACCCCTGGGTTAATGAACGTCTGCGTCAGGTGGCCCTGCTGGAACTGAAAAGAATTGACCCCGGCGGAGAATGCAGGGTTTACCAGGATGGATGCCTGCACCGGATGAAGCTAAAGGAGTGCAATCTGCCGGCACCGCTGTGGCAGAGCAAGTGGCAGCAGGTCATAGAATGCACCTTTGCCAATATGAAACGCAGCGCTTTTTACAGCGAAGATTTTTACAATGATGCAGAAGCGATCTGGACAGATTATATCAACCGGGTCTATCCCCGGGGGCCGCGGATTACCCGCCCCGAAACCTGGGCAGCCGGGCTTGAATACTGTCTGACCAGATTCCACTTTCTTGGTTTG
>CAZCHW010000018.1:0-11020 GCA_964498375.1 uncultured Syntrophomonadaceae bacterium
ACATAATCGGGACTGAATTGGCAAGAGCTGATCAGCTCAAGCCAAATTGCATTGATGAGCCGTACCCGACGGCCCGGATTAAATTTTTCAGCCACCGCCGCCAAAACCGATATTTTTGACAACTCCATCTTCTACGAACACCGGCACCCGATCAGCCTGATACTCTTCTTTAGCTTTTTTCAGAGCTTCCGGATCCTTGCCTACATTATGCAGTTTATACTCAAGACCTTTACGATCCAGGACAGAAAGCTGCTTTTCACAATAAGGGCAACCGTCCTTAACATAAATCTCCCGCATATGAACACCTCCAGTTTGTCTGTAAACAGATAATCAAACAGTTAAACCTATCATACCCTTAAATCTAATCTTTTTCAAAGACAGTCTGTCCTTCAACCTCTACCTGCAGGGCCCGCAGGGCTTTTTCTACCAGGGCGCGCCGCAAAGCTTTCTCTTCGTCTGGCGGCAATTCGGGATTACCGAGCGGGTGAGGTATAGCTACTGCAGGCACAATCCGGTTCGCCCCAACCGTCAGGGAAATAGGCACAACCGTGCAAACATGAACAACCGGCAGTCCGGCTTTTTCAATTTCCTTCACCATCGCTGCACCGCAGCGAGTACAGGTGCCTCACGTTGAGGTTAGTATAACTGCATCGACACCCGCTTCTTTTAAATCGGCGGCAATGGCAGCACCGTATTTAGCTGCATTGGCAACCGAAGTGCCGTTTCCCACGGTAGCGTAGTGGAAGGGGTGCAATTTGCCAATCAGCCCTGCTTTAACCAGTTCCCTGGTCACATCAAGGGGCAAAACACGATCGGGATCCTGGTTGGCATAGACAGGATCATAGCCGCCGTGAGCAGTTTCATGGCTTTCCCGGGTTAAATCTTCAACCCCTTCAAGACTGTACTTGCCGTACTTCGAAGCACTGGATGACTCAATCCGGTCGGGGTTGCCCTTCGGGACAATACCCCCGGATGTAACAAGGGCAATTGTTGCCTTGCTCATATCTGCAACCGGCGGATTGGGAACAACCCGATCAAAATCAGGCATGGGTAATTCTGTCTTAAAAGGCTTACCCTGCAATTTGGCAATAAGCATTTTTACCGCCCGTTCAGCTCCGGTTTGATCAGCAAAGGTGTTATACCGAATCCCCCGCGGCAGATAACCTTCTGATTCAGGTGAGCCAATTTGTTCCCCATCGATTATTTTAAGCAGCAGAGCCACCATCGCAGCAACTGCATCTTTCATTCCTCTGGCTGAATCCTGGGTCGATACAATGTAAAGGTCCTTACGATACATCTCCACTCCAGGGTTTTCAATATACATACCGGTAATCACCGGCAAGTTTAATTCATGTGCCGCTGCCCTGGCAATCAGACCGCAGGCCAGACCGTACCGCCCGGCGTTAAAAGCCGGTCCGGCCACAAGCGCATCAGGATTTAGTTCTCTGACCAGTTCCAGCAGTTCCAGCTTAGCCTGATCCAGGTTATCGGCAGCATAGTTATCCCCGCATATTACCGTTGCAACAACCTCGCCGCGATCGCCCAGGGCTTGCTGAAGCGCTAATCCGGGGCCAACAGGGCCCTCATGCACCCGGGGCTTTGTCCCGGCCATATCTTCCCCGCCGATCTGTCCGAAAAACTGGTTTAGGTAGTGAACCACCCTCAGTTTCTTGCTTTCACTCATAATAACCCTCCTCTCCGAACTGTTAATCAGTAATTTACACTCCTTCTCCCCTCAGTTTGCCGAACCCGAGCTCATTGGTAGATCCGGTTATAGCCTGGATCTCAACGGTGATACTTCCGTCAGCTTTAACAGCGCCGTCAAAACCGCCGGCGATAATTTCAGCTACCTTTGGATCGCCGATAACTTTTCCGCAGGGAGGAAGTTCAATTATTTCGTTGGCATTGCCGGCACTGACCACTGCATCAGCCAGCGGAACAGCGTCAGCAAGGGATTGAGATGCTCCATCACGCCCGGCATACTCATCAGTAATCAGGACAGTTTTCACACCAAGTTCTTCTAGCTTGCGGCAATTCATAATCAAATCGGTGTCCGGATTACCAAAACCCTCTTCACTGATAATTGCTCCGTCAGCGCCGATCATTTGAACCAGCTTGGCGGCATAACCGGATGACCGCTCTTTATCAGCCAGGGTTACATTTTCATTACTGATTATGACTCCCTGGAAGCAAAGTTCTTTGCCGTGATGCTGGAAAAGCTGACTGATTACCGGGTTATTCTGATGATGATAAGTAGTATTTTTATCGCAGGCAGAGACACAGTTACCACTGACAATGGCTCCATCCATAATTTCTGTCGGGCTAATCAGCGTCGGCAGTATTTTCTTCGCATCAACCCCGTAAACATAGGTGTCATGCAGCAATCCCTGGGTTTGCAGCATGTAAAGATAGGCCACTTTCGGCAAATCCGGATACCGGGCAGCATTATCAGGAGAGGTCCACCACTCAAAAGTTTCCAGATGATCAGGTTCCAGGTCATGTCCCGCAGCCCCGAGATAGGCAGCGGCTTTTAACCCGGCCATTCTCACTGCATGTTCATGCTTGTGTTGCTCCAGCTCGGCAACCGGGGTGATATTTATTACCAGGTTAAGCGTTTTCGAAAAAGGTGTGTAATCGGCGCCAGGCCCGCTCATATCGATAATTCCTTCCTGAAAGCCAACGATTGCCCCTGTCGTTACAACCGCCATACCCTCCAGTACATGGGTACGTCCGCTGCCGACAGTATCAACCTTGCTGATAAAGCCCGGGAAGATTCCTCCAGCCCCTTCTACTTTGATACGAGGCTCTATTACATCTTTGACAGGAATAATCCGGACATCCTCGCCCGGCTTGGCCAGATCAAGTTCCACTGAAGCTATCGTTGGATCTTCGGTCAGCAGGGAAATAAGTTCTTCCCTGTTCACCTGGAGAACGTTATTTTCTATCGCCGTTTGATTGCCAAACTTTAAATCGGTAATTTTGATTTTCCCTAATTCCAAGCGCATCTCTACTCCTCCTCTCATAACATTTTCAATCGACCCTAAAATTTATTGCAAAGCGTTTAAAACTAGTTCTCTAGAGCCGCCTCGAGGTGGGCCAAGTCTACAGCGGCATAATCACTGAGCACTTGACCCGGTAATTGGGGGCATTTATTCCGGGCGAACTTGCTGCAAGCCTCAATGGCGCCTTCAATCAGACGCAGTGAATCAGGATCCAGGCCTGCCGGAGTTACTGAAATCAGGATGGTTTTGTATGGTATCCGCCCCGGTTTAAGGCTGCCGCTGAGCGGATGGGTGAGCAACCGGTGCCCGCGATGGATATAATCCCGGACCAGGTCAAACAGCTCTTCAACTGAACCTTCCAGGCTGATCATCATCAGGTTGTTATATTTTTTTTTAACCTGCGGATTATTGGTCACCACTAAAAATTCCACTTCTCTCACCCCTCCGGCCGGGAACATATCCGGTCTAGATTACCCAGAGACGGCAGCAACTTGCCTGCTGACGCTGCCGTCTCCCCCAGGTTGATTTAATTTTCCCGGATTTTCTTTAGCACAGCGGCTATCGCTGTCTTGTCGAGCACCATTTCCATCATACCTACCTGCTGCTGGTATACTTCCTGATCAATGTGTTCCTTCACTTCATCTTCCAGGATGTGGTAAACGGGGAGTCCCAACGAGACTCCAGCTAAGGGACCGGCAAAAGTAGGATCGCCATTTTTTACAGTCTCGGCATACATTTCTGCACTTTTTTCATCGGGAGAACCAAGCACTACCATAACTGCGCCCTGATCTTCCTGTTCCTCGACTGTTTTTTTGATGATCCCCTGATCCTCCAGGTCCATAGCCCCGGCAGCGGTTCAGACAAAACACTGGGTGAGCTGAAGAACCGGCTCGCCGCCAGCGGTTTTAATGCATTCCGCGATAGCCGAACCCGGCACTCCATCTCGTTCTCCGATACAAAGAACTTTTTTGCCTTTGAACATTTCCTCACTCCTTTTTTATTCATTCTTCCAGGTTGTCCAGGCAATTAAGCCTGTTTATTTAAACCTGTTCTTTTAAACTTTTATTTTTTTCGATGATAAAGGACAGACCGTCTGACATTTTTGTCATTTTCGCCAAAAAGAGGCTGCCCTTACCGACAAACATGGCGTTTTCAAATTCGCCGGCCATAATCCCCCTGCAGGCGTGGCCAAGGTAGGGTAAAGCGGATGGAACATGCCCCTGGGTTGGTGAATAACCGGGCATGCCATGACTTTTCTCAAAGTTATCCAGATCTTCCCGGGGCAGCTGGCCCTGCATGATCGCCAGGCCGGCAATCATCCGGTAATTGTTTTTCGGCACGTTCCCGCTTCCTGCAGGCTCGGTAATTTCCGGGTTGTGCAGTTCTGTAGAATAGCGGTTGATGTCGGGGATGGTCAGACCTACTTTATCAAGCGGTTTTTTTACCAGCGACTCATAGATTGCCTGCTGCGAAGAGCCGGCTCCGACATCGTGCTTGCCGATTATATCCAGCCTGATTTGCGGGCTTACTCCGTCATCTGGACCAATAACTACCGCAAAAGCAGCAAGAACATCTTCGAGGATCGGCATTTCATTTTTCAGATGCCCTCTCATTTTCATGCCCAGCTTGGCCAAACAGCCGCCACCGATTACCATCACATTGTTAAAGACTCCCGATTGAACCAGGCTGCCGGCCAAAACCATAGTATGTACGGGACCGCAGCAAAAAGCTTTAATATCTACCCCGGAACTGTTTACACACCCGGATAGTTCAGCCATAGCCTTGGCCAGGTTACCGGCTCCGCGCTGGTAACGATCGCCCACTCCTTCCTCACCGGAATTCATGGCGTAATCAATCGAAGCAGGGTCAATACCGGTATTGTGGGAAAGGGCGCGTATGGCTAAAATTCCTGAAGCTTTGCATGAAAGATTTTCCAGAAGAATATGCGCTTTCAGGTTGTCATCTTCATCATGACCGTCCTGAATTGTTCCGATCAGGGCTGAACCATTGTAGAGCGGTAAGGCTCCTTTAGAAATTTTCTCTTCTATCAGCGTCAAGCTGATCCCTTCACCAAGGCGTTGATCATCTTCTACGCTAAAAAGTGGATGTTTGCTTAATTTTTTTCTGATCATCCCGGTAAAATCGGTGGAAAGAAAAAGCAGGTCAAATTCATCGGCTATCTTAAGAAAACCGTAAAACTCATCCTGGGGCATAATCTCACCCCATGGCCCCGATCTTGAGGCGTCAGGCAGCAGGTTTTCAAACCAGGGGTGTTCTATTTGCCACAGCTCCTCCGGCTTGAGGTTACCGATATAAACCTGGTGGGGAGGATAATTTTTTGCTTCCTCGTAGCTGCGCAGGTTGGCTTTAATCTGATCACGCAGCTCCGGTTCGTTCAGAAACTCCCTGCTCGGTTTTGAGCCGTATTCCACCAGTTCAGGAGTATGGGCCAAAATATACGAGACTCCTTTGATTACGGGAAAACTCACCTTTCAATCACCCTTTCCAATTATTGTTCGTTCCTGAAAATTGCCGTTCTGTCCTATCCGAACCGCCTGAACGGGTTTACTCTTTCAGCAGAAATAGGAAAAGGACAGAGAAAGCCGTTCGGCTTCTGCTCTGTCCTTGTAACCTGAGAGATTGCACTCGCAGTGCGAGAGACTTTCCCCGTCGGTGCGTCTACCAGGAGACGCTCTCCAGAGATCCGTCCCCCGATGGTACTAAGGCCTGAGAGTTTCCCTCATATCCGCCAGATACAAGGTTGCTCCTTCGGCGGCCGCCAGGCGGCACTCTCCCACCGGGTTCATCCGTAAGATAATATTTTCACAATTACTTTATAATACTATTTCTACCCTTTTTCAACTATTCCTGCCTGCCCAAAAAATTTTTTGCAATTAATTCAATTTTAATTAAACGAAGTAAAGCGGAAAGAATCAAACATCTGATCGAAAACGAGATCGGAAAAATCATCTTCCGCATCCAATGGGACAGTATACATCAAAAGATAGAAGTACTCAGGGTCTCTCTGAATAACCATTGCCATTTCTACATATTCGACATTTTCGTACGGGTAAACCGCCCCCGCCCAGACATAATCGTACATAGTGTCGCCAACGTAGTCAGATCCACTCTCACTCTCAACGACCTCTCCGCCAAGATCAGTGTAGATCTTTTCTATATCAGTTAAAACTTCATTCAAGTTAGAGTAGGTGCCGCCAATGCTTTGGTTGGCCAGGATCTGAACCATTAGACTGACTTCCTCGGCAGGTGAGCCCTGAGGTGCAGCAAAATGCACAGTTCCTTCCTCCAGGTAATAGTCCCAGTCTTCCGGGTAGTTCATGCTGAAGCCAAACCCGGGTTCATCGAAAACAAGCATCCCGGCTACACCGCTGGCTGTTCCTCCGCCAACCTGGCGTGGCGGCAGTTCTTCATCTTCAACGTTGCCGCTGCCTGCTTCAAGCCCGGCCTGCCCAACCGGTTTTGCTGCCAGCAGATTTAATTTCTCTCCACCATCAACGGCCAGTTCACAGGTAGTTAGCGACCACTGGCCGGCCTCTCTAATACCAACGGCATCTAGTTCACCATTTTTTAAAGAACCGGAAACAGGAATAGATAATTGAGCATTACCGCTGCCATTGCTGACATTGATTTCACCATTTACAGATTTACCGGCTTCGACCGGTTCGCCAAGCAACTGTACTGCTTCCGGGTTGGCCAGTAACGCAGCCATCGCCTGGTTGTATACTTCCGACGAGCGAAGGGCCCCGCGGGCTGCTGACAGAGCAATCAGAATAACTACGATCAACAGGACAATCAAAGAGCCACCAATGATGGCAGCCAGTTTCAAGCCGCTCATTTTTTTCTTCGGTTTGGCTGCTGAGGCCTGGAAAGGCGGTTGTCCGGTCGGCTCTGAATGAGGCCGGTTCACTGCAGGAGGCGTGGCATACTGCCCGGCCGGTGGTGCAGGAGGTGGCGGCGGTGGAGCTACTGCCGCAGGTGGGGGTGGCGGAGATACAGCTTCAACGGGCGAAGGTGGCGGCGGGGGTGGCGCTGCTTTCAAAAATAACCCCTCTATTTGATCGGCCGGCTGCCACTGTGCCATACCTTCTTTCCACAACAGATCGGAACGTTTTAGTGAACCTGTTTCAATTAAACTGGTCAGTTCTTCATAACTGTAAGGACCTTCCTGCTTTTGATCTTTTAATAAAAACCATTGGTCCGACATTGGCAATTCCTCCTCGCATTTTTTTTGATAGACTGAAGGGCACCAACAACATTAATAAGTAACTCGATCCTTTCTGCTGCATGTGTGGTGATCTAATTATACTCGTGATATACTTTTTAGTGAAACATAAATTGAAATGTTTTTGAGGAGGAGAATGATGACTGTATATTCGTCGGATTTTGAGAAAGCTCTTTCTGTCGGTCGTCCCCCTTCCGTTGCCAAGCTTTTCCCCAATTCGAAGGCCTTGATTGTCAGCGGCAAATATATCGACCGGGCTATGCTGAGCAAAGGCCGGGCAATGACCATTGCCGCCAACGGACGCAGCACCATGGTTATTCGCGGGACCTTGCTCGCGGCCCAAAAAGCAAATGCTGCCGTTATTATCGAGATTGCCAAAAGCGAAGGCGGAGCTAACGCCTATTGTGCTGTTAGCCTCTGGAACATTGCCACCTACGTGGACCGGATCTGCAACGAGCTCGGCATCACTGTGCCGGTAGCGGTTCATGCCGATCATTACGGTATTAAAAATGAACAGGATACCAGGCAGGCTGCCGTGGAGATACCAAGTCTCTTTGATGCCGGGATTACATCAATTGCCATTGATGCTTCACATCAACCTGATGACCGGAACTTATTGACCAATATTGCCATGAAGCGTTTTGTTCCATCATGGGCTGGTTTGGAGACTGAAGTAGGAGAAATTAAAGGTTCGCTGGGTTTGTCTAATCCGGAGGATGCACTTTTTCTGATCCAGGGTTTAAACGCCAACGGCATCTTTCCAGATTGGATCGCCTTAAACAACGGAACTACCCATGGGATTGAAGAAAGCGACGCCGGAATCCAGGTAGAACTGACTGCAGCTATTCACGATGCAATCAGCAAATACATGGTCTCCGGGGCCCAACACGGCACCTCGGGCAATAGTGCCGAGCGTCTGCGGGCTATTACCACAAAAACCCGCACCACCAAGGCCAACGTTGCTACTGCCCTGCAAATGATTTCCTGGGGAGTGCAGGTCAACGATTACGGCAATGCGATTTTGGATAGCGAAGGCAACTTCATTAAACTAAAGGATACCGGAGTATCTGAAGAATTGTGGGCTGAAATGACCGCCTATGCCGAAAACAAGGGCTGGAAAAAGGGTGACTACAAGAAGTTAAACCTGCCCTTTGAAAATAAGATCCTCGGCCAGGCCCGGGAAATTCGCGACCGGATGGCAGATGCTGTAGCAGAATTTGTGTATGACCTGCTTACCAGTGTCTTCAACACCGCTGACACAGCTCCGCTGGTGATTGAAGATATTTTGAAAAATAACTCGCACGATCCAGGGGCTAAGGTTAATCGCCTGGAAGATCCTGATCAGTGGACTGAAGATAAAATTATTGAGAAAGCAAAACTGCTTGATAGCGATAAGGGTCCGGCAGGAAATTTTGACGATTAACTGTTAAGCTCGGCACATCCAGACAGTAAAGCCGGCATAGTCAAGACCTGCCGGCTTTTTAATGCAATTCTTCCTGACGCTGTCTTATTGATGATCACCAATCATACAGCTGCGGGTTCCCTTCGGCACTACACAGATAAAGTCAAAGCGGTCACCGCTGCAAATAAAGTGGTGCTGTTCTCCGGGTGTAACAAAAAGGGCACACCCGGGGGTAAGCTCTGCTTCACGGTCCTCCCCCTTAAAACGACCTTTTCCGGCAACAACAAAAACCTGGTGTTCCCACTGGTGATTATGCCAGTCGGTAGCAATATCTCCTGAGAGGGAAAAATAGCGCATTTCAAAGTTAGGCGCTCCTTCAGGTTCGCCAAGCAGCCAGCGTACTGTTACCCGGCCTTTTTCTTTAAGCTTTTCTGGAGTTATATCAATTTCTTCAGTTTGATTTAGATCAGTTAAATACATGGTTCAGGTAGTTCCTCCTTGTTGTTTAACCCGGCGAAAGGGCTCCATAGCCTTAATGCCGGGCAAATTCGCGGGCTATAAATGAAGTTAGTGTATGTGGTTCCCGCCCGAGCAGCCGGGTCAGGGTATAGCTGTTTCCGCTTAAACCATAACGTGCATAGTATTCAAACATTTTTAGCAGGGTATCGATGCGAAGTGGGTCAACCCCTTCTTTTTCCACCGCTTCCCGCCACTGGTCTCCGGAAACTTCTTCAGCGGCAACCGGCTGTTCCAGAACCTTGGAAAGCAGGGCAGCCAACTCGGCCTGGGTAATTGCCCGGGTGCCGACAATTTCAAAAACCGCTTCTTTATAACCCGGCTCAGTTAACACTATGGCTGCTGCCCGGCCAAGATCAGCAAGATCGACAAAACTGAGTTTTGTCTCAACCGGATAAGGAACCGGGAAAATCCCTTTTTTCAGGATGCTATCCCTAACGGCCAGGATGTTCTGCATGTAGGGAGCAGGTTGCAGAACTGTATAACGCAAGCCCGATTCGAATAATATCTCTTCTACCTTCATCTTTTTCCAGTGGTGGGGCATCTTTTCCACCTGGGAATGCAGCACAGAATGGTAAACAAAATGCTCAAGCCCGCATTTGCGGGCCGATTCAATTGCCAGTCTGCCAATCGCCACCTCTTCAGGGTGCACATTCGGACAGATATGATAAGCGGCATTAACACCTTCCATCGCTTCTCTATAGCTAGCCGGCTCGGTCATTTCGCCGACCAGGGCTGCTGAAGCTCCCTGCCGGATTAGTTCTTCAGCCTGTTCCTGCCTGCGCACCAGAACCCGTACCGTTTCTCCATGTTCAACCAGCGCTTTCAACACTGCCCTTCCGGTTTTACCGGCAGCTCCGGTAATAAGGATCATTTCTGTCAGCCTCCAGGCTTGAAATTGTCTTTTTTTTTAGATTACTACAACCTGGCTTAAAGCTCAAGAGTCTGTGCCGGAAAAGACAGACAAAAAAGATATTACTGTTTAATAGTGTCAACCGCTCTGATATAATATTATTGGAAAAACCTTTCTTTTCGGACGAAAAGGCTGTTCACGGGCAGGTTTTTTTTTACCTCTCTCCGATACCCGCGAGCGCCTCGCATCATATAAAAACCGACCGGAGGTGACGGTAATGCAATTTGCCGCAATAACTATCGCAATACCCCGCGAGATAATGCCCGGGGAAAGAAGGGTGGCTGCTGTTCCGGAAACAGTGGATAAGATGATTAAAGCCGGTGCCAGGGTTATTGTAGAAACCAGGGCAGGTGAAGGTGCCTACATATCCGATGACTGTTACCGGCAGGCGGGTGCTGAAATTATCGGCGGCCCACTGGAACTTTATCAACAGGCAGACCTAATCTTAAAGGTAAAAGAGCCACGATATCATGATAAACTGGGCCGCCATGAAGCTGAACTGATCAAACCAGGCTCCACCCTGGTCGGTTTCCTGCACCCGGCTCACGAAGTTAATCACCCTGGCTTAAAGATACTTGCTGAAAGAAAGGTCACCAGTTACACTCTTGACGGCATCCCCCGTATTTCCAGGGCACAGCAGATGGACGCGCTCACCTCAATGAGCACCGTAGCCGGCTACAAAGCGGTTATTTTCGCTGCCGGCCACCTGGGCCGTTTTATCCCGATGATGCCGACCTCTTTCGGAATTATTCAACCAGCCCGTTTTCTGGTCATCGGCACAGGGGTCGCCGGGCTGCAGGCAATTGCTACTGCCAAGCGTTTGGGAGCAAAAATACAAACCCTTGACATTCGACCTGAAGCTAACGAACAGGCCCGCAGTCTCGGGGCTGAAACAATTCAGTTTGATTTGCCCCGGGACATTGCTGTCGGCCAGGGTGGATATG
>CAZCHW010000018.1:11030-13057 GCA_964498375.1 uncultured Syntrophomonadaceae bacterium
TCAGTGAGGAGTGGTACGCACGTGAACGCGAGATACTGGCCCCACATGTAGCTGAAAGCGATGCCCTGATTTTAACTGCTCTGATTCCCGGTGAAGTCGCACCCAGACTGATTGATGAATCGATGGTAAAGCAGATGAAAAAAGGTTCGGTCATTGTCGACATAGCGGTAGACCAGGGGGGCAATTGTACCCAGACCCGCTGCGGTGAAGATTACGAACACCATGGAGTTACGATCAGCGGGATCATGAATATCCCCGCCACCCTGCCGATCGATTCAACCAAAATGTTTGCCCAGAATGCCTGGCACTTTTTATCCTACCTGATCGAAAACGGCAAGCTGAAAAGAGATCGTTCAGACGAAATTATCCACGGCACCATGGTGACCGAAAATGGTGAGATTGTCCATCACGGCGCCCTGATGGCCATGGGTCTTGAATAGGAGTGACAATTGATGCTTATCTCTATTTTAATAATCCTGGCTGCTTCAGCGCTTCTCGGTTACCGGATTATATCCGCGGTTCCGCCGTTGCTCCATACACCCCTGATGTCAGGCATGAATGCTCTGTCCGGGATTACAGTAATCGGCGCAATTGCTGTTATCATGTCAGCACCTCCCGAAGCACACTACTGGTCAGCCACTGCTTTGATTCTGGCGACGATAAACGTTGTGGGTGGTTTCTGGGTGACAGAACGAATGCTGCGCATGTTCAAGGGGAAAAAAGCGGAAAGCGAGGTTGACGCGCCATGGCAGTAACAATAATTGTCGCTGTGCTGGTTATTTGTGGCTTTCTGGCCGGTATCCGCCTGATGCAATCACCCCGCACCGCCCTTTGGGGAAACCGGCTCGGTGCCCTGGCCATGCTGGCTGCTATTTTTTACACTTTCTTAAGCAGTGGTAACGGCAGCATAACCCAGGTCCTGGCTTATATGGCAGCAGGTGCAGTAATTGGTCTGCTTTTGGGGCAAAGTGTAAAAATGATCCACATGCCCCAAACGGTAGCCCTACTGAACGGTTTCGGCGGTGCCGCTTCAGCGCTGGTCGCCTGGGCGGCCTCAACCGGGGCGGCAGACGATGTTTTATTTTTCTTTACTGCCGGACTGGCCATGGTCATTGGCTCACTGACATTCAGCGGCAGCCTGATTGCCGTTCTTAAACTGCAGGGTTTAGCCTTTCGCCGTCCGATCAACCTGCCCGGACAGGGTTCTGTTTTACGCTTTTTTATCCTCCTGGCCTTGCTGGCCGTGATTATCGGCAGTATTTACCCGGCCCATTATTACTTGATCCTCACAGCGATTATCCTGGCCCTGCTGGCCGGACTGCTAATGACCTTGCGCATCGGTGGCGCAGATATGCCGATTGTTATCTCCCTGCTCAATTCACTTTCAGGGGTTGCCGCAGCAGTAGCCGGAATAGCCGTGGACAACCCGTTGCTCGCCGGCACCGGAGCCCTGGTCGGGGTAGCCGGCTTAATTTTAACCGGAATAATGTGCAGGGCAATGAACCGCAGTTTGCTGGCTGTATTGGCTGGTTTTGTCCCTGCCAGCCAGAAAAAAGGAGCAGCAGGAAAATTGTCTGCCTCCAGAGATACCGTTAAAGAAACTCCTGCAGAACAGGCAATGGGCAGGGCTGAAAAACCAGATCTGGCAAAAACTTTAAAGCAAGCCAAAGAAGTGATTGTTGTGCCGGGTTACGGAATGGCTGTTGCCCAGGCCCAGGTGGCTGTGCGCGATTTAGCTGCAGCCCTTGAACAGCAGGGAGCAAAGGTTAATTTTGCCATTCACCCGGTAGCAGGTCGGATGCCCGGGCATATGAATGTGCTGTTAGCCGAAGCAGGTATAGAATATGACAAACTTCTTGATCTTGAAACAGCCAACCCTCTTTTCCCCTCAACCGACCTGGTAATTGCCGTCGGGGCCTGCGACGTGATCAATCCGGCAGCAAACAGCGCTGAAAATACCCCGATATCCGGAATGCCAATCCTCGAAGCGGGACAGGCCAAACAGATTATTGTTTGCAACCTGGATC
>CAZCHW010000019.1:0-12938 GCA_964498375.1 uncultured Syntrophomonadaceae bacterium
TTTTTGTTCCGTACGAGGATCCATCTTTTTCATAAATACCTGCCGGGCCATTGATGAAAATTGTCCCGCTTTTAGCTATTATAGAAGTGTATTCTTCTACAGTTTTACTGCCCAGGTCAACGATTAAATTGTCAACCGGCAGATTTTCAACATCTACTTCCTGACGCTCTCCATTTGTATAAGCTAAATCGCGAGGCAAGGTTATTTTATCGCCGTACTTTTCAAGTATATTTTTTGATCCTTCAATATAACTCAAAAGGTTATTCTCGGCTAAAAACTGCCTGGAGCATTTGCCAATATCTCTGCCAACTGCAGAAATCATAATATTGGCCACCAGGCCGGCAGTAAGAACCTGGTCCGCGGTTCCATCTGCCAATGCCTTTTCCATGATCATAAAAGCATCTTGAACCTTTGTTCCACCAAGGATTAATGTTGATGGGCGGGTTGGGCGATGCAAAATCATATCCAGGATCGACATTTCTTCCTCGAACAGTCTCCCCATTGCAGAAGGCAACCTATAGGGAAAGCCAACCAAGGTTGGCTGGGAACGGTGTGCGGCGGCAAAAGCATCACAAACATAGAGATCAGCCAACGGCGCCAGCTTTCTAACAACAAGAGTTTCAGATTGCGCCTTAAAAGAAAGATTTAGTTTGGTTTCAAACAAAGTGAGCTCTTCGGCCATGTAACGTACATTGTCAAGCATTAATGCTTCTCCGCTTTGAAGCAGCTTAATGCTTTCTCTTGCAGTTGGACCACAGACATCATCAATAAATTTGACTGCCAGGCCGGTTTTTTCTGCAATAATGCGGGCATGGGGTTCCGTTGTCCCATAATTATGATACTCCAGGTCACCACCCTGGTGGGTCATTAATACCAGCTTCGCCCCTTTAGAGGCTAGTTCGGTGATAGTCGGCAGGGCTCTCTCAATTCGGTAAATGTCCATAGGCCTGCCTTGTTGATCAAGCGGCGAATTCAGATCAAGCCTGCATAAAACCACCTTACCTGCAGGAGAAACATCGTCAATACAGTTTATGCCATGTTTCATTTTAGGCAGACTCCCTATTTGACCATTTTAAGAAACCGGTTCGTTAGCGACAGCGCGTCCTGCTGATTCACCTGCAACTTCAGGCTGGCTCTTATTCCATCAATAGTTTCTGGTATAACAACCGCTTCCTGGGGGACATTAAAGGTAAAGATAATATCGTCTCCGCTGAAACCAACTGTTTCTTCAAACACAGCAATTTCATACATATCACCGCGCAGATTACCCAGATCGCGGGCATAACGAAACATTGCCGCGTTAGAGTTAAAACCCTCACTGATTTTAACTACCCTGATACGGGGGTGCTTTTCAAAGAGGGCAATAATTTCTTCTTTGCCATTAACTTTCGTTTTCGGTGTTAAAACTACACTTATGATGTGACCATGAGTTGTCGGCACGTGAATTAAATTTCCCGTTGCATTAATATGGGGCATAATTTTCATTAAATCGACTACCTGGTGATTGGGCACAGGTTCTACCAGGGCCAGATCGACCAAACCACGGTGTGTATCACCCGGGTCGGCTACCCGCCTGATTATTGTTACCATTGCCTTTTCTAAACCAACTGCTCTGTCAATGCAATCTACCGCCCTGATCAACCCCGTAGTGTTACATGAAGTAAGCTTGAGGAACTTCTGGCCCAGGCCTTTTTCATAATTGGCATAGCCGTGAAAAAAAACATCGGCTACTTCATCAACTTCTCCACCCTGGAATATTGCAGGCAAGTTATGCTTTATATATAAATCTTTATTTTTTTTACCGATGCCTGCTGCAGCAGCATCGAGTACAATATCAACCTGGCTTAATAAATCATCAAAATTACCTGAAACTGGTATTCCTGCTTCGCTAAGTACGGGGGCTGCTTCATCGATCGCAGCATAAACTTTGTAGGGCATTCCCCTTTCAGCAAGTGCTCTTATAGCCAGAGTTGGTGCCACATCAGCTACACCGACCAATTCCATATCATCCTGCAGGAATACCCCGTCAGCCAGACGCTGACCTATAACACCGTATCCGGCAACAGCTACTTTGGTTTTCTTCATCTCGAAACCTCCTGTCATAATGTAAACAATTATAGACTTAATATTTCCCTGATCTGTACTACACCTGATTCAAGATAAGATAACACAGGCACCTTGATATGCTTTAACAGGGGCAGCAGGTGATACATGCTTCCCTGGGCCAAGACCACCACTTCGTTCTTCTCTGCAGCACGCTCCACCGCTTCAACAACAAGGCGATTGTGTTTTTCCTTATCATTCTCCTGGATCAAAGCCTCATAGGCCCCATCTACGAAACAAATTTCTAAGTTAATCTGTTTGTTCATTGCTTTTGCCGTGTTTTCAATAACCCTGGAAGACGGTCCTACAGTCGATACAGCAGTAGCAATCATGGCTATTTTATTGCCATTGGTAATCGCTTCCCTGGCCATCGGTGCATCAACCTTGGCGTAAGGAATATGAATTAACTTTTCTCCAACATCAAAAGCCTCACCGATAGACGAACACTGGTTCAAAACACAGTCAGCCCCCATTACTTCCGCTTCGACCATGTAATTGCAGACACGCCTAACAATGCCGGGAGTCAGCCCCTTGTTGGCCAATGCTTCAGGAAGAAGGCTGTCATCAATGATATTCACCAGCTCAACCTCGGGTATTTTTTCGCGAAACATATTTTTAAAATCTTCAACTGAATTTAAAAAGCTGTGAATAACAACAACCCTTTTCTTTTTCACGATCAATCAACTCCTCCATTATAGTTACCCGGGAAAAAGAGGCTTTAAAGCTCTCTCTTTCCCGGAACATTCGACAAGCAAAAACAACTTATTTATCGGTACCAAAAGGCAGCTTGGACTTAAAGCTTGTTAAGCCAATGCATACACTTTTTACCTGTGTATACTCATGGATAGCCTCCCAGCCATGTTCCCTGCCTATACCGCTCATCTTGTACCCTCCGAAGGGTATTTCCGAACTGTAACCGTAGCTATTGATAAATACATTACCAGTTTCAAGCTGGTCGGCTATGTTATGGGCAATCCTGAGATCGTTTGACCATACATAAGCGGCAAGACCGTAGTCTGTGTCATTTGCATCTTTTATTGCCTGGTCAAGATCTTTGTAGCGAAGAACTGCAAGCACCGGGGCAAAAACTTCCGCCCGGGCAATAGGCATATCCTGGGTTACATCGGTAATTACTGTTGGTAAAATGTAATTACCTTTTTGTAACTGTGGGTCTGCAGGCCGACTGCCTCCTGTTACCACTTTTGCTCCCGCGCGCTTGGCACCTTCCACATGTTCTAAAACTGCCGCCAGGTGTTCTTGAGAAATCAACGGACCCATTTCTGCATCAACATCCATGGTATCTTTCAGAACTATTTCTTCCGCGCGCTTAACCAGCTTTTCGACGAAGGCATCGTGGATTGTTTCATCAATAAGTATACGTGTACCAGCAAAACACACCTCGCCCTTTCTGTTAAAGGCCTGGGTCATAACACCCCTTACTGTTTCATCCAGATCCACATCTTTGGTAATAATAATCGGGCCTTTCCCGCCAAGCTCAAGCACACAGGGGGTGACAGTGCTGGCGGCCTGCTGCAGAACCTGGATGCCCCCTTCCGTTCCCCCGGTGAAAATAACCTTACGGACCAGTGGGTGCGAAATTAAGGGTGTTCCAATTGCCTGGCCTGAGCCGGTAACTATATTAACAACCCCTGTAGGCAAACTTGATTCTTCAATAATTTTGCCGAACTCGAGCAGTGTAGCCGGTGCCACAATCGAAGGTTTAATGACCATCGTATTACCGCAGGCAAGAGCTGCTGCCAGCCCCCTGGCCATCAGCTTCAGGGTAGTATTCCAGGGGACAATTTGAGCGATTACACCAAAGGGTTCCCGCAGGGTATAAGTAATCCGGCGAGGTTCGGGAATTGTTTCACCGTTAATTTTTCCAGCAAGGCCGGCAAAGAATTGAAAATGTCTTACTGTCATTGAGACTTCATAACGGCATTCCCGGATCGTTTTCCCGGTTTCCAGGGCTTCAAGGGTAGCAAGTTTATCAGAATGTTTTTCAACGAGACTTGCGATCTCCAGGATCACATTAGAACGCTCAATCCCATCCATTTTACGCCACGTTTCGTTTTTAAAAGCCTTATGTGCCGCCTCTACAGCCTGTTCTACCTGGTTTGCCGAGGCCGGCTTGATACTGAAAAGAACTTCATTCGTGGCAGGGTTAACAACATTTGAGGCTTTTTCAACCTCGCCTTCCACCCACTTACCATCGATAAATAATTTACTGGGGAAATAATTCTTGTCAAAATTCATTAAAATCCTCCTTCACTTTATTAATCAAAACTATTAGATAAGCGTTTTATAATTTGAAGCCAGGAAGTCTTGCTCTTAAGTATCTAAAAAGTTTTCTTGGCTGCAAGCACCTTTAGGAAGATGCAGCCTTCTTTTTTAGCTGAATGTTGCTTCTCATTTGATAAAATACATATATTGCCGTTATAATGAGCAGAACCAGCGTAGTTGGTCGCTGGAAGAAAATGAGCAGACTTCCTTCCGAGAATAACAGCGACATCCTGAAATTATCTTCAAAGGGCGTGCCTAAAATAATCCCAAGCAGCAGGGGTAAAATAGGATAGTCAAATTTAAGCATCACATACCCGAGCAGTCCGAACATAAACATAAGCCAGACATCAACAATATTCCTCTGCAGTGTATAAGAGCCGACAATGCTAAGCAGCAAAATAATAGGCATTATAATCTGGGCCGGAAATTTAATAACCTTAACAAATAAGGGGATAGCTAACATGGCAATTACAAGAGTAACCGGTATCGCGATGAAATATGAACCAAAAAATGTATAGACCAAATCTATGTTCCGCATAAAAAGCAGTGGCCCCGGGTTTAACCCCTGGATCATCAGCGCGCCAAGCATTACCGCGGTCACCGGGTCACCGGGAATGCCCAGGGTCAGCATCGGAACAAGAGCACCCCCGCACATTGATGTATTGGCTGCTTCTGGTGCACTTATTCCCTCCAAACTACCCTTGCCAAATTCCTCCGGGTGTTTAGAACTTCTTTTAGCCGATTCGTAGCCCAAAACAGCGGCAATTGCACTTCCGGTGCCTGGTATTGCGCCAATAATAGAACCAATGATAGAACTTTTCAGGATTGTAGGTAGCAATTTGGGAATCTCTTTGAATGTAGAAATGGTCTGCTTAAGGTAGTTGGACATGGTTAATGAAGTTAAAACTTCACAAATTCGCCCGCTTTTACCGATTGAATTCAAAACTTCGGGGATGGCAAAAAGCCCGATCATTACCGGCATGAAATCAATACCCCTTTGCAAGTGAGGACTGCCAAAGGTAAATCTCTGTGTCGCTTCAATCGGATCAAGGCCAACAGTGGCTACCAGTAACCCCAGAGCTGCTGCTATAAAACCCTTGATCATGTTCGACTGGGAAAAACCACAAACCAGTGATAACCCGAGTAAAATCAGGGCAAATAGTTCAGGGGCCCTGAAATGGATGGCAAACTTTGAAATTGCGGGAGCGAGTGTAACCAATACTAACAAACCCACACAGGCGCCCAGGATACTCGATATTATCGCGATCCCCAGTGCCAGTTCAGGTTTGCCTTTATTAGCCAGGGGAAAGCCATCGAGATTAGTGACCACCGCAGCTGGATTGCCCGGAATATTTATTAAAATGGCCGGCACGGCACCCCCGGCCATGCCGCTGATAAAAACACCGACAAGCATGGCCAGTGATGGTCCGGGGCTTAAATAATAGGTAAATGGCAGCAGCAAAACAACAGCCAGGCTGATGGTTAAACCGGGAACAGCTGAAATTATTAAGCCGATGATCACCCCAATAACCGTCATCAAGAGGTAAAAAGGCGCTGCCGCTTCAAAAACACCTTGAGCAAAAGCTTCAAACACTGGATCTAACCTCCTTTCTATTAATTAAAAACCCATGTATTCCAGGCGAACCCCAAAGACCAATTCAAATAACAGGTAGAACAATACTGAAAACACAAGGGACGTGAGGGTTAAAACAATCCAGTTTTTAACTCCAAAAATCCGAAACAGGGCCATCAGATATAAAGCTGTAGAAGCAATAAAACCGATATAACTGATCAGCACCTGGTATAGAACCAGGCTTAAAATTAGGAGTATAACAAAAAAACCCTGGTGTGACGCAATATATTTCATAATATTGGTTGGGGCAGTGTCCCGGCAGGGACCCGGGCTCTCTGGTTCTTCCTGGTCCTGTTCCCCAGATGATTCCACAGCAGCCTGACTCTTTTTGCTGCCGGTCAGAATACCGGCCCCTTCTACGATCAGCAATACCAGTAGGGTTATGCCGATAATCAGGGGAAATATACGGGGACCACCGCCAACAGCAAGTTCCGCAGCACTTTTTATCGGGATCTGCGTGATCAAAGCCAGGTAAAAAACAGTAAAAGCAATCATCGATATAGAAAATATTTTTTGCCCAAGAGACATGGTTTTCACATCTTTCATGGTAAGAAATTAAGTGTAGTTCCAGCTTTTTATAAAGACGGAACTACACTTTACCGCTATTTACTCCATATTCTCAACCAGGGCTTCAACCAGGTCATTTTGATCCTTCATAAATTGATTGAATTCGTCATATCCCATAAAGGCCACCTGGAAACCTCGGTTTTTGGCAAGCTCTATCACTTCAGGATCTTCAGCAGCTTTCCTGAATGCTTCCTCAATAATCATGGTCACTTCACGGGGAGTGCCTTTTGGCACCATGATTCCCCTCATTTGCAGCAAGTCAACATTATAGCCGAACTCACCGAACAGGGGCACTTCGCTGTACGCCTCCACACGATCTTCAGCCGAAATAGCCAGAATTCTCATATCTCCGGCCAAATAGAGGTCCATTACTTCAGGCGGGTGGATTGATATAGCATCTACTTCACCAGCCAGCAGATCGGGAACCCGGTCGGTGCCCGAAGGGATAAAGCGAACATCGATATCGGCTTCCTGGGCAAAGGCAATGGCAGTAAGGTGGGTAAAGCTGCCGGCTCCGGCATGCCCTATGGTCAACCCACCGGGGTTGTCCTTAGCTGCCTGCACAAAATCATCCAGTGTTTCAAAAGGTGAATCAGCATTGACAACTATACCAGTTGCATCAATTGATGTGCGGCATACATACTCCCAGTCAGTATAGGGGTAATCAAGGTTGCCAAGCGCAGTCTGAGTCAATATTGAAGCAGAGAGCCAACAAATTTCATATCCATCAGGTTCGGCCCTGCGGATATGATCAAAACCGGTCGCACCGCCGGCTCCGGTTAAGTTCTGCACTCCAATCGGAACCCCAAGGTGTGCTTCTGCAGCCTTGGCAAATCCTCTGCCGGAAATATCTGCCGCTCCACCGGCCCCGAAAGTAATAATCATATCAATAGGCCCGGTAGGATAATCTACCGCTTCACTTTCTGTTACTTCCTCTTCTACAGTTCCGTCACCATTTTCACCAACATCTTCGCCTGCATCAGTATCACCCTGGCTATCGGCACAGCCGGTAATCATTAACGCTACCAGCAGAACCGGTAGTAAATATATAACCAGACTTCTTAATCTCATTCTTTCGCCTCCGTTTAGCGTTTAGATTTTGTTTAAAGTCCAGGCCCTTATCAAGCAAGAAAATTATTTACCTTTTTCAGCACCTCCCTGTCAACAACTCTAGTTAAATCCAAATCCGCTGATATTCCGTTCACTTATTGACCAGTTGGCCTTGAAAACTTTTAAACAGGCGACGACCAACCTGGATAAAAGCTATAAACCTTACTTCTCGCATATTTTCTTTTTCTGCTCAGCCAGTACTTTCCGGGCCTGTCCTGCTATTTCATCAATCATAGCCGGGGGGGTAGAATATTGCTCCGGAATATGGTCCCAGTTGCTGTAAATAGTATAAGGGTTGCTGGCATCGCCATTAGGCGGAAACCCGGTATATCCACGATGCTTGAGATTGAAAAAGTGGTTGTTGGAAACTCGTTGTTCCCTTGCTAAATCGACTAAGTGAGGATAAAGATCAACTTTGATCATTCCTGCTGTACCATCCATGTGGTTGATAATATTGCCTTCAAAATCGACTGCCATAGACCTGCCGAAATAAGAATATGACTCATCTTCGCCAACGGTATTAACCCCGACCACGTAAGCAGTATTCTCGTAAGCACGACATCTGTTGGTAATATCCCAAACCTGATTCCAGGGATACATATATTTTGAAGGTCTAAAAATAACGTTTGCGCCCTTCCAGGCAGCCTCGCGCGCCGGCTCTGGCAGGTCACCATCATAACAAAGCATTACAGCCAACTTAGATCCCTTTGGCCCCTCACATACGGGAACGCCTTCACCGGGCGACCAGGGCTCCTTGGGAACCCAGGGGTTTACCTTCCTGTATTTGAGAGCTATCTCACCTTTTGAATTAAAAATCAACATCCCATTGTAAGGCATTCTTTCAGGATCAGCATGCTTCTCAACAATTGAAGCTACCAACCAAACATTATAGTCGGAAGCAATCTTGGCAAGCTCATCGGTAAAACGTCCGGGAATTTCGGTGGAGAATAAATAATGGTAACTGTAGTAGGCAAAACCTGTGGTGCTATATTCCGGGAATACGACGATATCAACACCTGGGAAAGAAGCTTTAGCCCTTTTTACGTAAGTGCGGATGGTTTCTATATTTTTCATCACCTCATCATCACAAGTTGCTGCCACTGGATCAAACTGAACCATGACAACCGACATACAGCCTTCTACCGGATTAATACATGTCACTTTTAACACACTCCTTTTTAATTAGTTTTAGCCAACTTCAGGGTTCACGTTTATTCAGCTACTTAACTATAAACTACGCATTTTTAGCATACCTGCATCTACATTTCTACAACTATACTTGCAAACGATTTCATATATTTTGCGTTGCAACGAAACATGATCCATAAACATTGTAATAGTTTTCACATATTCTTTATTCGATGTATAGGCTATAATTCCTTCTTTTAAATAATATTTTTTAAAATATTTATTTCTTTGTCTTGTAAAGCTTGAATATATTTATAATTTGTTTCATGAATTCTGTATGTAATTTCATTAATTTCACCCTCTATTCTGTTGCATTTTCGGCAACCAAACTGATGGCTGATTGCTGCTGATTAGCAAAGTAATCCTTTAAGAAAAAACTATCGATTCTAATGCGATTATTATCGCCTGCCAGACATTTCCCCCCTCAAAAAGAATAGAGATTATAAAAAATGAATAGATCCGATCAAAATAGTGAAATAGTAAAATTAGTCCGGGGAAGGATTTTAATGAAGGAATGCAGAATTAATTACGAATTATTTATTTGCTAAAGCTTAAACTGACTTTACTTATTCAATTTAACCTGATAAGATTACCCCGATTTACTGACACTAGGAGATAATAACAAACCATTTATATTTATAATTATTTTAAAAATAAAAGGTGAAGCAGTCAGATGATGAAACTTAGAGACATTGCCAGGAAGGCCCAGGTATCTGAAGCAACTGTATCACGCGTAATTAACAACTACCCCTACGTAAAAGAAGAAACCAGGCAAAGGGTTTTGTCGGTTATAGAAAAAAATAATTTTAAACCCAATCAAATCGCCAGGGGTATGCGCATCAAAAAGACCCATACAATTGGATTATTGATTGCAAATATCACCAACCCATTTTACGCGGAAGCGGCAACTACAGTAATGAACATTGCTGATCAATACGGGTACACCGTTATTATTTGCATCACTAACAATGATCCCCAAAAACAGGAAGAATACATAAAAATACTCCAGCAGAGAAAGGTTGACGGCTTTCTTTTTGGTTCAGTCCTTTTAAAAGACCCTTATGTAAAGGGGTTAATTAAAAGTGGAGTTCCCTACGTTTTATTTAATCGTATTTTTAAAAATAACGATGGCATTAACTACGTTTCTTTGGATAATAAGCTCGGATTATCTCTCCTGGTTGAACACCTGGTTAGCCTGGGACATAAGCGAATTGCCTTTATCAGAGGTTGCCAGGCCTTTTCAACTTCCGAGGAAAGATACCAGGGATATATTAGCACCTTAAACAAATTAGGTCTGGAATATAAGCCCGAGTTTGTCATTGAAGGAGAAAGCAATGAAGAGATCAGCTACCGCGTTACTAAAAAGTTGTTAGATGAAAAACATGGCATCACCGCGATTATTGCAGCTAATGATCTAATGGCGCTCAGCGCATTGGAAGCTATTTCAAGATGCAATCTGCGCGTTCCAGAAGATATTGCCCTGGTGGGCTTTCATGATATTGAAATAGCAAAACACCAATCAATTCAACTGACAACAGTCGGTCATAACACCTTTAAAATGTCAGAAATCGCCACCCAGTCTCTAATTCAACTTATTGAGGGAAACAAAAACTTAGTCCAGGTAGTCTTAAAACCACAGCTTTTAATCAGGCGTACTTGTGGAGCGCAAATAAAATAATAATCCTGCCTGCAGGTTCAGGGTATGGCCGTTAAATAATTTAACCGGTTATCAACCTATTCAGTCAATAGTTACTAAATTCAAACCAGGAAGGTGCTTAAAATGCTGATCAAGAGTGATTACCGCTAAATCATTATTGATTGCGATAGAGCCAATCAGGCAGTCTGTGATTGATCGCTTCTTCAAGGGCCTTTTCAACCGCTTTCGAACGGTTCCCCGAACCATAAAGAGCTTCAATCTCCTTCATAACAATCATATATCATTAATGTATGAACTATAATATGAAAATATAGGGAGAATATATATGTTAATAAGTCAGGAGCCAGGCCCGGAAGCTTCATTCTACCCGGGCCAGCTCCTTTATAATTGCGGTCTTTACTATCCGGTGACCAGCTCTTTGCTGACCTGGGAAATTTCAGTTAAGGCGATCTGCTCTTCACTGGTCAGAATTCGCTCCAGGTTTAAGATAATCAACATTCGATCATCAATCTTACCGACACCCATAATCAGGTTAGTCTGCTCTCCTGCCACCTGGTTTGGTGCCTCCTGAATCTGCTTGTTGGAAAGCCTGATTACCTCGCTGACCGAATCGACGGTTAAGCCGACCATTCTCTCTTCTACCTCAACTATAATGATGCGATTCTCTTCGGTGCGGTCTACTGCGGGTAAGCCGAAGCGTTTGCGCAGGTCAATGACCGGAATCACTTCACCGCGCAGATTGATCACCCCTTCGACAAAGTCGAGGGAGCGGGGCAGGGGAGTTACACGAATCATTTTTAAGACTTCACGCACATCTTCTATATTACAGGCGAATTCTTCTTTGGCCAGTACAAAGACCACCAGTTGGGTTTCGCCTTCCTTGGTCATCTCAGCCATTCTTAGAACCTCCTTCCGTTAGTTCTTCTTAAGCTTACTGGTACTTAAATTTCTGCAGTTCCTGGAAGAGCCTCTCTGCTGATGCTCTTAACTCTTCAGCGGTAGCGGCCATCTCTTCCATCGTTGAGGATTGCTCTTCAATAGAGGCGGCCATCTCTTCTGAACCGGCGCTTAGTTCCTGGGCGGCTGAGGCGGTCTCCTCAACCTGCTTGGAGATGCCTTTAACATCGCTTAAGATTTCAGCGAAGGTGATGCCGGTGCGCGATACGACCTCGGTGCCCATTTCTACATCTCTAACGCCCAGGGTCATGCTTTCTAAAGCCTTGCGGCTTTCATCCTGGGTGGCAGTAATCAGCTCACCAATTTCTTTTGCTGCCTTGGCCGACTGTTCGGCCAGTTTACGCACTTCTTCGGCCACCACGGCAAAACCTCTGCCCTGTTCACCGGCTCTGGCTGCTTCAATGGCGGCGTTTAGGGCTAGCAGGTTAGTCTGGTCGGCAATGTCGGTAATTACACCTAAGATCTTACCAATATCACTTGAACGTTGATCAACCTCGGTAATTACCACCTGCAGTTCGCTAACCCTGTTGTTAATAACCTGCATCTGGTTTACTGCTTCTTCTATCGCTTTGTTGCCTTCTTCTGCTCGCGAAAGAATCTTGGCGTTTGTTTCAGCCATTACCTGTGAATTTTCACTTAAGCTTGTGGCATTAGCGGCGAATTCGTTGGTAGAAGCCGAAACCTCTTCCAAAGATGAGCTCATCTCTTCAGAGGCGGCCGATACTGATTCTGAGCCGCTGTTCACCCCGGTTGACATTTCAACAGCTGTGCTGATCAGAGAGCGCAGGCTTTCGCTCATCGTATTGAAGGCCTGGGCCAGTTGCCCGATCTCGTCTTTGCGTTTAATCTTGGTTTCTACGGTAAAGTCACCACCGGCTATCTGGCCGGCTACTGCTGCGACCTGTTGTACCGGTTTGGCGATACTGCCCGCGATCATATAGCCGAGGATTACAACTATTACGGCGGCAACCGCAGCGATAATCAGCATGATGCTGCGCAGGGTATTCACTCCGGCATAAGCTTCAGCCTGATCGATTTCAACGATCATGCCGACCAGTTGATCACCCATCATTAACGTTTCCAAGGCGCCTAATACCGGGTTACCCAAATAGTCCAGGTATACACCGTGATATTCAAAATCATTATTACCCTCAAGAATCGCCCCGGAGAGCATCCGCACCGCTTCAGAATCAATAGTTACATTCAAGGCTGCTCCTGAGGCGTTTTCACCGAGCATGGTATTGGTCAATAGCAGGCCGTTAGCATCGACCAGGTAGGAGTCGCCACTTTCACCAAGGTAATTTACCCCCTGGTGGACTATATCGGCAATAATTCCTTCATAGATTATAATATTGACGGTTCCGATGATCTCACCGCTGGTGCCGCCTGAGTAGACCGGGGTGCCTAAGACCATCACAATTTTGCTTACTACGTCTGAAT